>DOVG01000089.1 GCA_003520205.1 Lachnospiraceae bacterium | reverse complement strand
CCTATAGCACTGATTTCAGGTCTTACCGTAAGCGCTCCTATCATCTGGGCCAGTTCATCTTCACCCATCATGGTAACGCCCGCTTCTATAAAAGCAACATATATATCTTCTGCGGCTGTATCATCATCACCTGCAGCAAGCATAAGGACTTCATCAATTCCTCTGTTAATTAAATGACCATATGTAAGCTTATCATCTGCATCAACTCTTATATATTCTATATTCCTGAAGCTTGATTTGGATTTTATGGAATCTACGGTACATTTGTATTTTTCATCATCCGAATTAACTATTACAACATATAAAAGAGGATTACCCTCGTATTCATATCTGGTATGATAGTATCCCAGATGATCACCTATTTCAGCCTTAGCCCTTATCCCCATTCTGTCATAATGTCCCTGAAGCGCTGTAACGCCTGAATTATAGGCATACATCTTAGCCTTAGGATTACCTGCTGTTGACTTCTCACTGATTCTCCAGCTATATAGAATCCTGTTTATATGATGAACCTTGTCAGCCTTCTCTACACACCTGAGAATAAAGTCATAATCCTGTGCGCCATCACACTTTTCATTAAATCCGCCCACTTCCTTAACTATAGACGAACGAACAACAAACATATGTGTGATGTAATTACAGCTCTCAAGCAGCATCTGGTTAAACTTCGGTTTGATGGTCGGCTCAAACCTTCGACTTGCTATAGCATTAGTCTTATCTTCATCAGTATAAATGACATCTATATCTCTGCCACCCTCCTGATTCATTGCTTCTACTGTACAGTAAAATGCATCCGGATCTATCAGATCATCATGATCTCCTAATACTACAAAATCACCGACTGCTATCTTAAATGCCTGATTAGTATTTTCAGATATACCAAGCGGTCCCTTCTTCTCTGCAATATACTTAATCCTGCTGTCTTTTTCAGAATACCTTCCAATAATAGCAGATAGTCTGCTGCTGTCTTTGCTTCCGTCCGAGAAACATATCTCCCAGTTATCATAGGTCTGTTTCTGTACAGCAGCTATGAGTTCATCCAGAAAGTTTTCTTCAGTTTCATACAGTGGAACGAGCAGACTCAGAAGCGGTCTATACTCAAATTCTTTTTGAAGAACTCTTTGCTTATCCTGCTTATCTTTATCAGGCACCTCATTATTAATCCATTTATTATATCTTCTGCTCTGTGTCAGAACCGGAAGATACATATGAAGCTTGATTTTATTTACGGTTTCTTTGACACCATAATTCTTCAGATTTCTGACTACTTTGCCACTATATCTTACGATAGTATTCGAAGAATCAAGCTCGAAGTTACTCTTTCCGGTTGTTATCACCTTGGTATAGCTCTTATTTCCATATGACATGGTTATCCTGAGCTTTGAATACTCACCTTCTACATAAAGTGTAAAACCAAGAAGCTCTGTCTCCGGTATCTCCGGATAGAAAACTGATATCTCCCGATGCTCGGCTCTTTCTATCTGATATCCAAGAGGTCCTGCATACTTCTCATTTCCCACTCTTGAAGTACCATCTATACCTACTTCCTCGTAAGAAGAACTCTTCTTATTCTTCTTTCCTTCGATTTTAATGACTGTCGACGAATCGCCGCCTATCCATCCACCTATAAAGGTCTTCCCATCATGTATATATGCGTCATTTATATTAAAGGAAAAAGAATAAACCATCTCTCTGAGTTTACTCAGAGAGCCCTTATAGATAAGTGTTCTCTCCCTGTCCTTATTCTCTGTAATAACTACCAGCTTCGCTCCGCTTGTCTCGGCAAGCCTTTTGGAGACATCCTGCATATCTACATAGAAAAATGCCAGATATGACATGGTATTTCCATCACGTCTTCTTGTATAAAGCGGTGGAAGCTTAACTACTTCCAGTTTGACATTTAGTGCTCTGGCTGGCTTTGAGCCTATGAAAACAGCCGCCCTGGGGCGCACTTTATCAAGAAAACCATCAAGTATGTAGCCCTGAATAACCAGACGTTCTGTCATATCTGCAGCAGCTCTTACTTTGTCAAAATAGAATCCCTTTGAGTCTGCCATTGCTACCTCCTGTACAAGCTGTATCCATTATAATCTCCTACAAACCATATCTTTTCTTTTTGCAGGATAAGTCTGTCCTCTGCTGTCACATTTTTAATTATAACACACATTTTCTCATCGCGTATACTATCAAGTATCTGAGATATATCATGTCCTTTCATAGGTAACTCATCCCAGACACCATATACATCATGATAATAAACTCCATACTTTGCATCATACTGTTTTATTACTGATGCCACATCATAGGATGTATATATTACATCATCTTCAGCTGCTTCCATTGCATCTATTATCCCCTGCGGAAGTCTGTCTTCATTCTCTATAGGCGAGAAATATACATTCCATGAAATCCTGCTTTCCGAGAAAAGCCCTGCTCCCAGAACCATAACCAGTATAATTATATATACCAGAGCGCCTGACACATAAGACTTTCTGTGCACCACTTCACCTATTAATTCCGTCATGGCATAAGCAGCCATTACAGCTATCGGTATGGGAACAAAGAACAAAGCCATCACAAGAGAGCCCGCTATAACCGCCTTTACTGCCGGCTTCTTCATGACTGTCATACTGATCATTCCAATCACTGCTATTATAAACAGCCAGCCTCTATCGAAGTAACCGGAGAATTCCTTTATATGCAGAGAGCAGGTTCTCCAGCCATCTATCCCCTGAATTATAATCATGCAGATAAGCGTAACCAGGAGTCCTGCTATAATACCTTTTCTCATAATCCTGCCGGTATCCGGATCCTTCCTTACCCTTGTAAAAAACATTATAAGTATCGGAGAAAAAAGCATTCCAGCTATCGTTCTTCCCTGCCACTGATTTGTATATACTCCGGCCTCAAGCGAATATCTGGAGAAGCTGCTGACATGCAGGATTACATACATCACACTTCCAAAGATAAATGTCATGAGAAGTGTGTATACTTTCCCTCTTCCATCCACGGAGAAAATACAAATGCCGAGCCCTATATAAATAATAAAAAGAAGCACTAAAAATACAGCCGGAACAATAACATGTATAAAATGTAATTCAGACATATTCAGAAGCCGCGCCATGCTTTCCAGCAGCCTTACCCATAAGCCCTTATCCAGCAG
This sequence comes from Lachnospiraceae bacterium, assembly GCA_003520205.1. Taxonomy (GTDB): domain Bacteria; phylum Bacillota; class Clostridia; order Lachnospirales; family Lachnospiraceae; genus Eubacterium_Q. The sequence goes on along the minus strand of DOVG01000089.1, from coordinate 13,889 downwards.
GTAATCTCCGTCACTTATTGATACATGCTGCTTCATAAGACTGTATCTTACAGTCACCAGAAAACCCGCACACATCACTGCAAATGCCGCTACAATAAAGACATAACCTAAGATATTCAGTTTTGAACTTTCTTTTTTTTCTTTCATTTCATTATCATCTACTTATGTCATTTCAGGACAACAGTATTTGGAGTCGTGTCATAAGTCTTTATATTCATCTTCTCTCTAAAGTACAGCAAATGCTCATAAGAGGTATGTGTACTCTGATCCTCAAGCCTCAGATACTCCGGTGCGTCAACAAATACTGTATCTGCCCCGATCAAATCATATATATCTGTTTCCAGATTCTGCCCATGATGTGCCGCCTGCACATAGTCAGCCTTCAGTTCATCACCAAAGAGCTTCATTACCAGATCTGCATTTTCCTGCTCCAGATCCGATAGAAACAGCATGCTGCTGTTTTTCCCAAAAAGCTCAAAAACCATACCAGCCGCATTCGGAAGACTTCCTGTTTTTATATCATAGGATTCATCTGTAAATGTATTATATACCTTAAATGAATTATCGCCTAAAGCATAAGTCTCACCACGCTTCACATAGGTAAGATTATCTGCTCCATCCATAAGCTCATTAAACTTATCATAACAATCGATATAGTCCCACTCTCTTGCAACCTGATGATAATACTCGGAATCTAAATCAACAGCATATATATCATCTATTACAACCTGATGATAATCATTCTTTCCTTCCGCCGCATCCTTTACAAAGTTTTTATAGATATAATTAAATGCCCCTATATGATCCGGATGAGGATGTGTAAGTATCCAGGCTGTTACATGTCTGTCATACATTTTAATGACATCATATATACGCTTATATTCATCAGAATTACCACCATCTATGATATACAGATGACCTCTTTGATCATCTATGGTATAACACATAGATGGCTGATCATAAGAATCCGAGCCATACTGCGTAATTATCAGGTCATCCGGTGACAGTTTCTCTGCATCTTCACTCTCAACTGATTCTATAAGATATCCCTCTAAGTTAAAGTAGTACCAGACACCGTCTATCTCCTCAGTACGTCCCTTTATCCTTTCCCCGGAAGCAGTCACGCAGTACCAGCCGGTTCCATTTGACTTCCATTCGTAGTCTGAATCATTATTATAATCAAGCTCTGAATTATAATAGATATTATAATCCTTCGATTCATCCAGCAGCTTATAACCATATCTGTCCTGAAGTTCCCTGTCTATCGGCTTGTCAGCCGTATTAACTACAAAGCTGTATTTGAGTCTTCTGGCATAGGAAAGGATATACTTATAGTCAGGATGCTCTGATTCCATCTCTTTATCTATCTTCTTATCATATTCAGAAGCTTTATTTATATAATTCTCTACATTTCGTCCATACATCGGCTCTATGTCTCCCGAATACAGACGAATCGAAGTCTTTAAATCACCTCCGACTATACATCTCGGATGTGCCTCTTCTTCCAGCATCTTTTCTGCCACTCTTGTAACACCTTCAGGAAGTCTGTACATATCCTCTATCGAGGCATGACCTGCATAGATATTATTTCCTGAAATCATTATGATAATCAAACAGGAAAATGTGATGGCCAGCTTTTTCCATACTGAATCATACCTTTTAATCAGTTCTATAAAACCAAGCAGTATGATGTATACATATGGAATCATCCAGAACAGTCTCCAGAATCTGGTCTTATGAAGTATAAGCTTATAACTTACCGGATTTAGTATAGTGACCAGAATAATAAGTGATGGAATAATCAGCTTTGCATATTTCTTTCTATCTGTAAGCATCAGAAGAATGCCTACGAATATGGCTGCTACCAGATACGTAGAGGCTCCGAAGTATTCAGCTGTACTTTCGTAGATAGTTACAAGTATATTCTTCATCAACCAATAAACCTTTCTATCGTATATACTTCACTCAGAATAAATAATAAAACATTTGGTATACAGATAATCACAAGAGGAATCAGGTACTTTATATTTCTTTTGATATATATCATATATGCGCCGTAAGCCACTATCATAATACCTGCTATAACCATCCCCATACTGCTCATAAGTGACAGTGATAAGTTTGCTGTCAGAAGAAGGACATAATCTCCCAGATAAAGCTTCTCCTTATCGTACATTTCTTTAAATAAATATATGACTGTAAGTACACCAAAAACAGCCAGTGTTGCCTTTCCCTGCCATACTCTTATAATCGAAACTGTTTCCTGACTGTGTGTCGAATAATTACCGAAGATAAATAAAGCTACAAGAAGTATCATGGCAAGTACTTTATTCGTGGTTTCTTCCTTCTTCATAAGAAGCCAATATATTGAGAAGATAAGTGTCATCGCAATTACCGGATATACAAAATGAGCAAAAACAGTTGTATTTATACCTGTCACATATGAACTATATGCTATGAATGCAGCCCACTGACTTATCAGATCTTTTTTGAAATCTCTATAGCCTGTATCGAGAGACTTACCTGTAACCGGATCTGTACTGAGTATATGATTACTTCTGAGAATATCTCCCGCACTTACCAGAAATCGCGAATCATCTGCATCAAAGAATAATGTATTTATATTCATATACAGAAATGCTGCAAATATTATCAGAAAAATCACAAACAGTGCTATTTCGGTTTTACTCTTAAACACTGAAAGAAGGGCGTATTTAATTACGCCCTTCCCATTTCTTATCCTTCTTATATAAACAATCAGACCATATATACTTATTATCACACTTAAGCCTAGAACTATAAGCGCTATAGCCTTAAAAGGCACCTTAAGTATAGTCCCCGGAACCGCAATAAGTTCCATTAGAGACCACAAAAGAAGATATCCTGCGATTAGTGAAAAAACCGGCGATATCCCTTCATCTTTTTCTTCAGATTTTCTTCCTTTTAATAATTCAGTAAATCCTATACCAGAAAGAAAAGGAAGCACTAAAGCATATATAATACACCGTAAGTAATCTAATATTCCCGGTGCCATCAATTAACTCCTTTTTTGTAGTATTCCCAGAAATTTTCTCTTCAGGAAGTTCCATCCCTTAATTATCCAGTTCTGATGCTCCATAAATATATATGGAAGTTCCAGATAATCATAGTTCTTTGTATCAATCCAGACATCAAGAAGTCTCTCGCTAACAAATCCGAAAACCCTGCTGTCATTTTCATTATAGTCTGATATATCCAGTCTTTTCTCCAGCTCAAACAGTATATCAAAGAGCCATTCGCAGTATTCCCTGAAATAATCAGCTTTCATGATGAACATATTGAATCTGTGCCCTGAAGTTCTCTTCATGGACTGATCAAAGGCTTCTACATATTCTGGATACTTTTCCAGAATTATATCCCTTGTTATGTCCAGATCTGCCGCATGGTGAGCATGCACATACTGACTGTAATTTGTTTCTATATAATATTTTCTCTTCTTGGGAAGCAGTATGTCAGACCTCCTGAGAGCCATCCTCAGATCCTTTTTGTTCAGCACTCTCTCCTGCTTTGTACCTTTTCTCCTTATAGTAAAATGTCTTCTATAATGAACAAGTCCCAGATAAGAGGCATCAAGGTTATTCCATGCCCAGTAAAGTCCTGTAAGCTCGCAGTAGTTCTTATTCTTACTGCTTATGTTTTCTCCTTCATCATCACGACTATATGAAGAAAACCTCCTCAGCTCATCCTCTCCTTTTAACGCTGCCCCCACAAGAACCGGTACATAGATACTGTCTTCAGGCATCCAGTATTCTTTATGTGTAGCAATAATTATTCGGCTATCCACTTCTGCTCCCCTTCATCGTAGTTCCAGGTACCTATCTCAAAATGATCGATTCCCTCAACAGTAAAGTATATCTTAACAGTAGTATCCTTAATATCCGCTTCATCCAGCTCTACATAGGCAATAGTTGAAAAAATAGCCGGATTATCAGGATCTGTTACACAATCAAGATTATATACATCTGTTTTTCCAGTCTTATTATTTATGATCTCAACCTCAGCCTTTTTAACTGACGCTGCCTTGATAGATCTGATATTCTTCTGCCTTACAGCCATCTGCCCCGGTGTATCCGTATCAACAACCGAAACTCTGGCTTTCTTTATCCTCTTAAGATCCTTCTCAGTTATCTTGATATCTCCCAGCTTATCCATAAAAGCCGATGGAAGATTCATCTTGTCAGAGCATACCTGCTCGCCATACTCTTCTATAAGTGTCTTCGTATCCGAGTATAAGTTCACACCCATTCCCAGCTTATCACCTTCGATTTCCACGCCCATAGCTGCAAGGGTTGTCGGAAACATATCAAGAGTCGAAAACTCTCTTGTTTTTCCTGTACTGGATCCGGCTGCACTGTTAAGTATACAGGTATAAGTCTTTCTTGTATACTTCTTATCCACATTATCAGTGAAGTCAGGATCCATAGTAGGATGGTCACCTGATATCACAATCGTAGTGTCTTCATAGAAGTCCTGAGCCTGAATCCATTTGATAAATTGAACCGTCTGACGACTGGAACATGCAAATACATTTGCATACTGATTATCGTACTTGTCTTCACATATATCACATACATATCCATCAGGAAAATGTGTATCAACTGTAAGCATCGTCAGATTAAACGGTTCATCCTCTGCTGCCATTTCCGTAAGCTGTTCCTTCGCATATTCGAAGAGCTTCTCATCCTCATATCCCCACCAGACATAATAATCCTTAGGTATCTTACCCTCGTCTATCGCCCAGTTATAATCCTTCATCAGATAATTACCATGCTGCTTAAAGTATGTCTCGCGTCCACCAAACTTAGCCTCTGAACCAAGAAGCAGTCTCTGATCATAGCCTTCTTCAGCCAGTATATCACCGAGTGTCATAACTCCTTCGAAGAAGCTGTCCTCATTCATCATGGAATTGGCTCCAAGAGATGTCTGAAGTGGAAGACCTGATGTCATTCCAAACATGGCTCCCATAGTCCAGTTAGTTCCAGGAAGCGATATACCGCCATTCAGCTTGTCTGAATCAGCGGAGAAATCCTCATTTTCCTTCGCCAGCTCTGTAAGTTCAGGGATACAGTTAACGTCAAAGTCGCCACCGGACTCTTTATCAGCAAATGTCATTTCAGCGGATTCAAGAAAAATATATATAAGATTTCTCTTCTTCTCAGGAAATGTCAGACTGACTTCTCTGGGATCTGTATAGTTCTTCTCTATAAAGTCTTCTCCCTGGAATTTCTTAGCCTTTAGATAATTCACTGCATAGGAGAATACTCCTACTCCTCTCTCTATCCTTACTATACTGAAGGCTATCATGATAACACTCATTATTAGCAGTATTATGTAAACCGGTTTTGTTTTCTCTTTCTTTTTAGTATAAACAATAACCGCCACTATAATAGCAATAATAATCACTAATGCCGGTATAAGGTACCTCATTATATATCCTTTTATCATATCCGGATTCGTACCATTTAATGGTGCCAGCATATGATAAAGCACTTCTGCTGCCGTCAGATCTGACCATGTCTTAAGCAGCCACATCTGAGAAAACAGCAGTATTACAGCAAATGAAAACATCAGTATAACTATAAGCTTGGCTATTATTTTTAATATCTTCATCTTATCCTCTTTATTTTGACCATTCGTAAACTTTATAATGCTTTATTCCCTGTGTAGTAAAATAAATACTTACTTCTATATTATCCATCTCCGTATCCGGAATATCCGTCTCGCTCTTCACAGAGAATTTGTTCGGATCATTTTCCTTTGGCTTAATTACCATATCATAATTCTTTACTTCACCTGTTGCTTTATTCTTGACCTCAAGCTCAGCCTTCTCAAGACTTGTAACATTTATTGACCTCACCTGCGGCAGTGAAATAGTCAGATTATTATCATCATTTGATACTACTTTAATATCTGTTTTCTGGATATTATCCAGAGTCTTGGTTGTTACAACTATATGACTCAGCTTCGTCATGAAGGATGATGGCGTTCCAAGTAACCTATCCATCTCTTCCACTCCCTGTTCTTCAACAAATGTCTCTTTATCAGAAAAGAGATTCGTTCCAAGTCCAAGTCTATCGCCTTCTATCGTAACTCCCATTGAAGCAAGTGTAGTAGGAAAGAGATCAATAGTTGCATACTTCCTGTCATTTTGACTTTCTACTTCCACTGCAGAATTAATATATGAAACATAAGTTCTTCTTGTGTAATCATCAGGTACTTCTTTACAGAAATCCTTATCCATAGTAGTATGGTCACCTGCCAGAACAATTGTGGTATTTTCATAAAACGGCTGCTTCTGAATCCATTTCACAAAGTCTGCTACCTGACGACTGGAGCACGCAAATACATTTGCATACTGATTATCTCCAAATTCATCCTTGCACAAGTCACATACCCATCCGTCCTCGAAATGAGTATCTACCGTAAGTAAAGAAAAATTAAAGGGTTCATCCCTTCCGGCTATCTCCGTCAACTCTTCCTTTGCGAATTCAAAAAGCTTCTCATCCTCGTAGCCCCACCATACATAGTAATCCTCAGGAATCTTGCCTTCTTTTATAGCCCAGTTATAATCAAGAAGCTCATAATCTCCGTGCTGTGAGAAATATGTGTCTCTTCCTCCAAACTTTGCTTCTGAACCAAGGAGCAGATAATTCTTATATCCCTCATCCTGAAGTATATCTCCGAAAGTCACAAGGTCAGGGAAGAATTCAGATTCCTTAGACATAGCATTTCCACCAATAGAAACCTGAAGTGGAAGTCCCGAAGTCTGTCCGAACATTGCTCCCATAGTCCAGTTAGTTCCGGAAAGCGACGCCCCACCTTCAAGTATATCTTTACTTCCGGAGAAATCCTCTCCCTCTTTAGAAAGCTCTGTCAATTCAGGAATGACATTCTTATCAAAAGCTCCACCCGATTTTTCATCTGCAAATGTCATTTCCAGGGATTCAAGATAAATATATATTACATTTCTTTTCTTATCAGGAAATGTAAGCTTAACACTCTTCGGATCCACATAATTTTGCCCGATAAAATCATCTCCGGAACCTGAAGTTGCCGCCAAATAGGATTTCATATAAGAAATAAAACCGATTCTTTTCTCCAGAAGAAGTCCGGACATACAAAAAAGACCGATAGCTCCTATAAAATACAAAATGTATATGATTAATACTTTAGCCTTTTTATGTGCAAAGAGAGCCACCCATACCGCTACAGCCATAACTAAAATGACCGGAAGCAGATACTTAAGTAAGTAGCTCACTATCATCTCCGGATTAGTACCTTCCAGCGATTGTGTCAGATGATATATAACTTCAGATGCTGTCAGGTCTGACCAGGTTCTAAGCAGCCACACCAGGGTTGCGAAGGTAAAGCCTGACAGAAATACAAGAGTCAGTATTACAATTTTTATTATTTTCTTTATTATAGTTTTTGTTTTCATTTTTTCTGTATAGTTTTTATAATTTCCTGCAACTAATAAAAAGCAGATTGAATACCAGCAGCATGAACATCGGCATGGTATATCTGAAATTTCCTCCGGCTGGTGATATTACCAGAAGCATCAGGGAAAGAATTGTAATCATCAAAGGATAAAGCTTCCCATACTCTTTATTTCTGATAACGAGGAGCACCAGGAATATCGATAACATCGTATAAGTTCCCACACTTAAAAATATATGTATCACAGGAATCCTCTGAACAAAGAATATCAGCTTATAGCCTATCTTCTGAAGTCTTGGAAATGCGCCGCCCACATACAGCTTATTATCCTTATCTATTCTGTTCCAGAAATATGTATAAGCCATCTTCGACATTCTGGATACATCAAAGAACCCGAAGGCATTGTTTATCACTGCATCTATATAACAAACAGGATGCTTCTTAAACATAGAGAAGAAAGCACCAAAATATCCCTTCATGTCTTCTGAAGTACTTTCCTGATTAAAAGTAAATTTAACCGGGTCCTGAAGCTGTGCATTATAAAGCTCCGGCAGTTTATCATAATCAAGCACCTTGCTTATAGCTTCTTTTTCTGCAGGTGTTACATCATCAGGATACTCTTTAATATATCTTGCCGTACACTGGAATAATGCTCCAAGCATTTCCTGCTTACCACCTGATGCTACTTTTGCAGCAGGCAGAATCAGCATGGACCATATAAATATAAAGAATACCACAGGAATACCCAGACTTATAAGTATCTTAAGTATAAACTTACGATAGACGAGAATACTTACAGCCAGAATAACTATAAGAAAATAAACGCCCTGATTCTTTGTCAATGTAAAAAGTACCGAACACACAAGAAGTCCAATGGTAAAGCTCCATGACTTAAAGCATTCTCCCTTTGTTCTATATATCTCACACATCATAACAGTAAGTGGTATATAGCAAAGTGCAAACATAGTATCCTTAAGCATACATATACTATAAAGCGGGAACAGTGGACACAGCGCTATAAATACCAGCATTATATTCTTAAATTTCTTATTTAATCCCTGTTTCTCAAAATAGCATATGATATAGCTGAACACCACTGAATAAAGAACCATCTGGATAAATGTATAAATACCAACACCTATCTCTATATCTCCAAATAGATTTACTCCCAGTTTTGCAAAAATACCGAATATGACAGTCGTAAAGAATGGATGCATATTTGTAATATATACGTCATCCGCTACGTTCGGAGAATAATCAAGAAGCATGTCCTTTCTTTCATGGAAGAACATAATAATCTGTCTGGATGTATCTCCATTACCTGTTCCCGGAAAGAGCAGGATATAGTATGGGAGCCAGCAAAGAAGCATGATAAGCATATATTTTATCATATGCTTCCTAGTCTCGTACTTAGTAACAGCCTCTCCAAAAAAAGCATTTCTTTCACTCAGCCTGTCGTAACCCTTCAGAACCAACCTGGATATATTAAACCATACAATCATATATCCAAAGGTATAAAAACAGGCTCTTATAAATACAAATGCAGATACACGTATAAAGTCTGCCGAGTTATTTGTATCAAAGGAGAGTGCAATTATCTGCATAACGCTGAAAAAGGCCGCGAAAATCCCGGCCATAATATTATCTCTACGTGTATATTCAAACCTTTTTGAATAAAGAATAAGAATAAAAACTGCAAGTATGACTAAAGATATGTACAGTCTATCGGGGTTAATAACAAGAACCATACGAAATATGGCTCTCATAAAAGCTGGAAACTTTTCCATATATGAATCCAGTTCAACATACAGATCCTTCATATTACATGTAAGACCTATAGCTGATATAACCGCTAAAACAAAAGAAAAGACGTAATCTATCTTTGATATACTTTTTCTATTCTTTTCCATGGTTTAATCCTTATAATCCCTGTATATTTTATTCAGCTCCATCTCAAAATCCTGCTTATTCTTCTGCGCTATGGAAGAAAGAAGCAGTCCACTGAATAAGCTTATAATAGCTGCTATAATTACAAATCCACACACGATAAGTGTAGGAAACTTCTCAACCATTCCGGTATTCAGATAATCTATAAATACAGGAACAAAGAATACTGCAGCAAGTATAGTAAGAAGAGTTGCAAGTAAACCAAAGAATGAAAATGGTTTATATATTCTGAACAGCTTTATGATAGTAAATATAACCTTCATTCCATCTGAATAGGTGTTAAGCTTGGACTCGCTCCCCTCCGGTCTGTCACGATAATCTATTACAACATTTTCCAGAAACATCCTCTTATCTATAGCATGGATAGTCATTTCTGTTTCTATCTCAAAACCATTTGAAAGTATCGGAAATGACTTTACAAAAAGATAGGAAAATGCTCTGTATCCTGTCATAATATCCTTTATATCTGAATGAAAAAGCATGTTTATACTTTTCTGAACAAGTGAATTACCAAAATTATGAAATGGTCTCTTATTCTCCTCATAATATGTAGAAGAGAGTCTGTCTCCTATAACCATATCCACGTTTCGATTAATTATCTTATCAACCATTTCTCTGGCATGTTCTGCAGGATAGGTGTCATCGCCATCTACCATTACATATGCTTCAGCATCTATCTCACGGAACATTCTTCTGATAACATTACCCTTGCCCTGCTGGTACTCATATCTAACTACCGCACCTGCTTTTCTTGCTATCTCGTCTGTACCATCACTGGAATTATTATCATAGACATAGATAACTGCCTCTGGAAGGACTTTCTTAAAATCCTTTACTACTTTTTCAATTGTCTTACTTTCATTGTAGCATGGAATAAGTACCGCTATTTTATCCATCTGTTCTCTCCGTTTTTATAACTTGTTTGAAGGTGACTCAAGCGTAATAGTTACCTTCGCTGAATTTCCATAATTATCAACAAGCGTTGCTGTTATAGTGTAATCATATTTTGATTTAAGCTTTCCAAGAGTAATTGACTTGAGCTTCTTGGATGATGAATAACTCGACTTGCTGTATTCATATCCTGTTGATTCATTCTCACAGGACATTCTTACTACTCTCCAGCCATCCACTGGTGTTATCTTAAACTTTGCTTTCTTAACATTTGCACTGTTATATATGAGTCTACCATTTCCCTTGCTGAAGTCTATCTTCGTGGAAATATCCTTTCCTGATTCAACCCCGGTAATTGTCATTTTTGTAATAGGATTTTTAAACTCATCGATATATAAAACAGTTGTATAAGTTTTTCCATCTATATCATAAGTGATATTTGTATTTCCTACAGATAAGACTCTGACCCTGATTGTATAAGTATAACTGCTGCTTGATTTCTTCTGTGATTTAGAATCAACCTTTGCCGTTGAAGAGCTGTACTTTCTTCTGGTATATCCCATTATCTTACCAACTGCAGTATTACTACTCTTAACAGTACCCTTTGTTATCTTCTGTGATTTTGTAAGTCCTGTAATCTCTACAGTTGCTATATTACTCTTTAATCTTGGATTATAATATCCATATGACTTTGACTTAGTTCTAAGTGTAGCCGCTTCACTGCTTATGGCCGGCATAGAGCTTATCAAAATGATTACAGCTGCAAGAAATGCAAATACTTTTTTTATATTTATCTTCATGTTATTACCTCTTAACTATCTTATAATATGACCTACAGGTTACTTTGCAGTAATTATCAGTAAACTCCCTGTATCTTAAGTGACTTACTTATGCAGTAATTAAGTGTTTCTCTTACACCACTTTTATTTACAAATGTTATATCTATCAGATAAGTATTTGATTTCTTGAGAGTTCCCAGCGAAGCTGACGAAAGCTTCTTCTTGGATATAACTCCTCTTTTCTTTACAGTATTCTTCCATATCTTTGTTTCTCCGGATGAGCTACTAGTAAATGTTATCTTCTCAACAGTCCATCCAGAAGCAGGCTTAATAGTAAGCTTTGAACCGCTCTTCTTAACACCGGAAAAATTAACATAGTTCTTTTTCTTAGTCTTGCTGGCAAGATTCTTACCACTCTTAACTCCTGTAATCTTAAGTGTCTTAACAGGATTCTTATACTTAACAACATTTACAGTAGTTGTATAAGTCTCATTTCCTACTTTGAAGGAAATAACTGTTGTTCCCTTTTTCTTAAGCTTCAGGTCTATGACATATGAATAAGTATTTATATCGTCTGTCTCTTCATCATTTTCAACTACTTCTGTCTCGCTCTCCTGTTCTTCTCTTGTGATGCTGTATATAGAAGCAACTGATGATTTACTACTGGATACATCTGAAGCATTTATAACTTCAGAGCTTAAAATGTCATCCACATATATACTTGCTATCTGGTTCTTCTCATACATTACAAGCGTAACCATCTCATTATATGTAGGTGCCGCTTTAACTATAGAAGCCGGAACTATAGATACTAAAACAGCCAGTACAAGTACCAGACTCACGATTTTCCTTTTAATACTTATCATAACTTTCTCCTTTAACTTCTTTCATCAGGATAACCTCCTGATTTATTTATATATACTTTATTACATCCTCCCTCTTCTGAAGGGACGCCCCTTCATGAGAAGAGTAGCCAAGCGCTACACTGGACCATATAGTATGATTCTCGGGTATACCATACTCATCCAGAAGGCTCTTTACCGGTTCGACCATTCTGAGTGTCTTCAGGGGATTCAGCCACACCGAACCAATTCCGTAGGACGTGGCTGCCAGCAGCATATTTTCTGTAGCTGCAGAAGCATCCTGACACCCATCCGGATTTCTGTTATCGTTTGATACGAGGATTAACACCCTCGGATTTTCAAATCCATAAACATGTATTCCTTCATTTTTTGCACTTATAAGCACTGCACTTTTCAGTCTGCTTATATCACTTTCTTTAGTGAGTACGGTAAATCTCCAGGACTGCATATTATGTCCGCTTGGAGCATGAAAGCCTGCCTTAAGAATCATATCAAGTATATCTTTCGGTATATCTTTATCGGTAAATCTCCGCACACTTCTTCGCGATAGAAGTGTCTGCATAACAGGATTCATAAGATCCAGGCTGTCTTTATTATCCCACATCTGCCTCAGAGCTTTTCTGTCTATCTTCTGCATCCTGTTCTTAGGAATAGCTTCTACTATTATATATTTCTTAGGTATCTTATACTTCTCAAGTTCTCCTGACAGATACTTTACAAACTCCTGCTCATTATAACCGCTATTCACCGATATGAAAAGTACCGGAATCTGACCAAGCACTTTATCCGGATCTTTGACGCCTATACATGCACATTCTCTTATAGCTGCAAAACTTCCTGCTACAGTTTCGACTTCAAGAGGGGAAACCTTCTCTCCTCCGACATTTATTATATCATCTGCTCTTCCAAGCATATATACATATCCATCAATATCTATATATATCATATCTGAAGTCAGAAGCCAGCCATCTTTAAGTGTTTCCTCTGTAAGCTTTTCATTCTTCCAGTACCCGGTCATAACCATATCGCCCTTGATGGACATTCTGCCCGGATGTGCCGCATCACTTACAAATTCATTTCCTTCAGAATCAAGCGTCCTTATATCTATTTTCCCCGGAAGCGGTTTTCCAAGGGCATTTGCCTTATCAGGCTTTACTATAACATCTGTGACATCACAGAAAACAGCGCCACCGGACTCCGAACTTCCCCAGGTATTATATATATGAACCTTCGGTATCAGTTCATTTATCTCTTTTCTTTGTCTTAAAGTCAAAGACCCTGCTCCAAACTCTATATATCTCAAATTCCCCAGAACTCTTGGGAGTTCATCCTGCATCTGAGAATGCATCACTTCATAAGATGCCGGTACCGCCGCCATTGCAGTACATTTAAATGTTCCTATATTATTTTCTACTTCCTTTGCAAATGTAAATCCATTCTGAAGCACTAGAGTTGCCCCCTTATAGAGAACAGCTCTAAGAACTCTTAGTGCAAAAGAATGATTTAATGGCAGTGGAAGCAGAAGTATCTCATCCTCCCTCACTCCTATACCATCTATGGTATTATTCAGGATATTATATACGGATTTGTAAGAGAGCATGACTCCTTTCGGCTTACCAGTAGTACCTGTTGTAAAAAGTATCTCCGAAAGCTCGTCACCACTTTTTGTTTCCAGGTAACCTTCCGACACTTCACCCATAGCCAGAGCGTCCGTATACAGCTGCCTGAGGGACTTTTTATTACAGCTTTCCTCGTAGTCCTTCATAGGTTTATCTGTAAGAAGCAGCACACTGTCTGACTCCTTGAATATGTCATACATATTTGCCGCAGTACTGTTCTTATCAAGAAATACGCTTACTGCGCCTATCATTCCCAACGCCAGATATGTAACCACCATTTCAGGCTTGGAAACTGCAGAATAAGAAACACAGTC
>DOVG01000087.1:18499-19119 GCA_003520205.1 Lachnospiraceae bacterium | reverse complement strand
ATTTGTGGGTTTGCTCCCATGTTCACCCCCGGGTTCATTTGCTGGTTCATCCCCGGATTTATGTTGCTGCCCATAGGATTTTGATTTCCAACCTGATTACTCTGGTTCATCTGGTTTACCATTCCAGAATTCATCTGAGAATTCATTTGTGAATTCATGCCTGTATTCATCTGAGGATTTGAACCCATGTTCATTTGTGGGTTTACACCCATATTAATTCCGGCATTTCCAGTATTATTATCGGTCTGAGTATTATCGTCTGAATTTTGATCTGTCGGCTGAGCTGTATCATATACCTGGTTGCTCGTCTGTTCAGTCGACGTTTGATTAAAATTTGGCTGTTCACCTACCTGACTTCCCTGATTAGTCTGATTTAATTCATTAGTCTGATTACTCAGGTCATCCTGATTCATATTATTTATCTGATTATCATCACCTAAATCAGGAGTAACCGGCTGACTAGCAGGATTATTATTGTTATCTACCTGTTGACCCTGGTTATTTGGAAGTTCAACATTTGTATTATCAATATCCGGTACTGGTGTATTATTATCATTTCCGATATTACCATCCGGAGTACTGCTATTACCATTTGAGGTACTACTATTGTTATTACTATT
>DOVG01000087.1:0-18430 GCA_003520205.1 Lachnospiraceae bacterium | reverse complement strand
TACTATTGTTATTACTATTATTACCTGGAGTACTTCGATTGGTATTATTTACGTTATTAGGTCTGTTATTCGGAACATTGTTACTGTTCGAACCATTTTTTCGTTGCGGTGTCTGCCTTTTTGGTCCAGGCTGTCTCTTTGGAGGAGGATTTTTGAGTCTGGTAGCTTCCAGTTTACCCTGAAGCTGCTGATCCAGCTTGTCTTCTTTCATATCCTGCTCAGCCATTCTCATAGCCTCTTTAAGACTCGTATTACCTTCGCCCTTCTTCATATGATTAAGGGCTTTCTCCATCTTTTTAATCTGATTTTTCTTATCTTTTTCGTTTTTAGGTTTATCTCCATTCAGATGCTGACCTGTTTCTTTCATAGACTTAAGGTCTGCCTCCAGAGCAGTCGCTGCTCTCATATTCGAACGGGTTTTATGCGCTTCTTTGGCAGCATCTTTTTTCTGCTTATCTGCGCTCGCTTCATAAGCACCCTGAGTAATACCCAAAGCATCTGTCACATAGGCTGCTTTTGAGCTAACCTTACCTATACCTTCGCCAAGCTTCTGTCTTCCTTTATTGAAGCCCTTTTCAGCCAAACTGCCGGCACTCATACCTGAAAGCATCTGACCTGCAGCACTGTTTTCTACATTGCTTCTTACATCACCGGCTGTTATAGCCTGGAATCCGGCATTATCAGCCAGAATACCTGTAAAGATACCATTTACCTTATTTACCGAAAGTACTGCACCATACTGAATGACCATCTTTATAATTACATCCAGCAATACATTATCAGATGTCTTTAGTGCAGGACTCCAGATAATAGGTATAAACATCAGGAACAGCCTCATGGCTATAACCATACCTACTATCGTCAGAAGCTGAACTATAAATGCAGTCGTCCATTGTTTGAATTTACCACCATCATCAAGGGGCATCGTTGCTATAGCAAGAGGTGCCGCTATATATAGTGCCAGAAGGTTGAATATTCTAACTGCGCAGGTAACTACAAGAACGAGCATTTCCTTGAGTATTGCAATACTCGAAAACCATACAAGTACATAATTTGTAACGAAAGGACTTGGATCAAACACCCTTCGAACATCATCATAACTATATATATCCGCTCCATCTTCTGCGTAATAAAACGG
This sequence comes from Lachnospiraceae bacterium, assembly GCA_003520205.1. Classification (GTDB taxonomy): domain Bacteria; phylum Bacillota; class Clostridia; order Lachnospirales; family Lachnospiraceae; genus Eubacterium_Q. Next base: position 17,292 of record DOVG01000087.1, on the reverse strand, counting down.
AAGTCTTGCATTATCAAAGAAACTAGGATTCTTATTATATTTCGGATTTCTTGCCGCCGCTGTATTAGCGTCCATACCCATAGTTCCGGTAAGAAACAGAATTCTGTCCATAGGGATATTTTTATTAGCCAGTTTAACCGGTTCCCTCTTATATGTTTTTAGAACTCTCATAGTCGGATTGGCTTTTAATATTTCCATACAATCCAGGACAGCATTTATAACTCCGTCATTGTAGGAATCCAGCGGAACCTCTGAAGTATAATCATAGGCCGTTGCCAGTTTCTCCATAAGACTCTGCCACGACTGGATAGTTTTGCCATTCTCATCAACTTCTATATAATGGAAGTTAAATACTCCCTGATCTCCAAGGTCTTTCAGATCTGTCCTGATATCATTATAGCATGCATTCAGATTGTATCTGGATTTATATGAAGGATTAAGCGAATAATTACCTAATGTATTTATTATTCTTCCCATGGCAGCATACTGTTCATTTGTAAATGTAATCGTGTCACCACCCATGGCCAGATTTCCACCATTCTGAATGGTGTAGCTGATCTGCTGAACAAGCTTATTAGTAGTTTCTATAGCCACAAGCATAATAAGATTCATGCTCGATATTATGAGTATACCCTTAAGCAGATTACCTAAAATCATGCCCATGGTAACACCCTGCTGCTTATCCCTTAAGTCAAGTACTTTTCTTATTACGGATATAATAGCGAAAACAAAGCAGAATATAATACCAATAAGAGCCATTCCACCATAGATACCTCTTACTGAGTCATGTTCAAAGAATATATTAAGCAGATAGTTATCCTCACCGTTATAATTTACCTTCTTCTCTCCGGTAAAAATCATCATGACGCTTTCCATGAAACTAACAAACTTAACTACCACTATTTCTATAAACCAGAAAATGCGCCAAAGTGTATACTCTATAAATGAGGCAACCCAACCTTTAATTGTATCTATTATGTCATCAATCATTTATCTTACTCTCAATCTCTTTCTTGATATGTAAAGTGCTATTAACAACGCAATTATCAATACAATAATGAGCGAAAGGAAGAATACTCCCTTAACATTCAGATATATCATTATTACAAAATCTCTACTAACCGAATTACCGGCACTATCAACAACTGTCACATGATATCTTCCATCCTGAGTTATCTGATTCTGGGAATTAATTTTGGAAGACTCATCATCATTTCTAAGGACATATACCTTATCGCCCTGCTGAAGACCTCTGATAGTAACAGGTCCTTTTGCTTTATTATCAGAATCCAGACCTTCAAAAGTAACATTTGGAGGTGTATGATCCGTTGAAACATTTAAAAAATAATCTACTCCTGTAGCTGAGCAGGTATATGTTATCTCATATAGTCCTTCCTTTGTCATGTCAACTGAACCAAAGGAATTCTTTTGAAGTTCACTATTAAAATATACTGTCTTAACTGTAAAGCCCTGTGGAATTATATATTGATTCACACGTCCTGTCGTTTTCTCCACTATCTGGAAGGTAAGTATCTGGTTTTCACTGACATTATCCCATGTTATAACCACATATGTGCCCGGTTCAGAAACGTATGCAGGAATACCGTCCAGTCGTCTTCCATCACAATACATAGCCACGTTGTATGTTCCATCAACAACCAGATTTACCTGATCAGTTAAAACCATTCCATCACAAGCAGAACTGCTGAAAGTTCCACTCTCCAAAGTATAAACAAACATTCCATTTTCTCTGTCATAGGAGGAACCATCTTTAAGTGATACAAATGAAGAATTACTAACCTTGTCTTCACTTTCAATTACAGGTTTTCCTGTGTAAATATCTACATCCCCGGAATAATCAACAAACCCTGTATCATCAGGCTGATAAAGATCATTACTGATATCTTCACTATCCCCGTTCTCATCTTCATCATCTTCTTCTCCGGCTGCATAAACTGCAGATACATGAGAAAAATCTGTTTGTTTGAAGAGAGCAAGGCTAAAAATGAGTGCAACTAAGAAAGCCACTCTTATTTGGCTCATTTTTTTTGCTATTATAATGTTCTTCATCTCTTTTTTTCTCATATTATTCTATGCCGGATCATGCACTCTGATCCATGTCGTCACCATTTTCTGACTTGCCAAGGATAATCTCATTTCTCTCATCCAGATCATAGTATACTTCATCTGCCCTGAACATATGTGATCTCAACTCGTCCATGTTCATTCTTCCCATCTTATAATATGGGCACAGATAACTAGGTGTATACTTGGTTCTGAGAGGATAATTACCAAAAGTAACTATAATTGCATTTCCGGTACTCTCTTTATTATTCAGCATCTGCAGCTCACTCGGATAGATAAGCGGTCTTACCTGGGTCTGCGATGATATATTCATCTCACCAGCCTTGGAGCCTACATTCGATGATGTTGAATTAGTACGTACTGTCATATTACCACAGAGTTTTGAGAACTCTTCACAGGTTCCTATATCATTTGAACCAATGAACATTTTCATACCACAGTTTGATTTAACTATATCTGCTACCTTCTCACCATATACATTGTTAAGCTGTGAGTATGACTGAACTACCATGTTGAACCATATCTTTCTGGAACGTCCAACTGTGATCATCTTATCAAACTTCTCTATCTTAGGCATATTACCAAACTCATCAAGGATAAAATATACGTTTCTAGGAAGAGACAGATCTTCTCTTGCCGATGCAACCTTGATAAGTGCTTTATACATACATAGAATAAATACGGCCGCAAGACCATGACGTGTATCCTTTTCATCAGGTATCTTCATGAATAATGCTGTCGGCTGGTCAGCAAACTTTTCAGCCTGAACATCTGTCGCTGATGTAAGACCACAAAGTCCACGGTCATTGAACATATTAAGTTTATCAAATGTAATCGACATATAAGAGGAAAGTGTAGTGTCTGCGGCAGAAAGAACCTGACGCGATAATGTATAAGCCTGTGACAGCTTACTTCTTCCCTCAAAATACTCTTTGAGAGCTCGGAACTCATCTTCAGAATTTGTAAGAGCTTTACTTATATTGAAGAAGTTGAACTTATCCTTAGTCATATTAAGTCGTTCATCTTCTGAATCCTCCAGCATGGCAAGACAGGTTGCCATTATGATAGAACGGGCTCCCTTCTCCCATACCGGATCCTTTTCATTTTCTATCGGACATATAACAGAAATAAGGTCATTCAGATCCTCGTACATTTCATCGAAGAATTTCTGTCTGGTAACAGATACATCATCCTGACAATGTGTAAGGTCTGAATAAGCTTTTCCCTGCCACTCAACCCACGGCTTTCCACCTTCAGCTTCTCCATCCATTTTCTTAAGATCCGGATAATCTGACATGGAATCCTTATGGAACTTAATTCCTTTACCAGCATTTATATATTCCTGATACATATCCCAGATACCTTCAAGAGGATTCCATCTGGAGGATGAATAAGTATCACGAAGATCAAGTAGAAGAACCTTATAACCTCTTGAAACAAGGAACTTTGAATGAAGATCAAAAAGTTCTCCTTTAGGATCTGTCATGATCATAGAACTTCCTGCTGCAGTTGCACCCAGAAGCTGTATCATAGGATTAATAAATGTAGTAGTTTTACCGGAACCGGTAGCACCAATAATAAGCGAATGTGCTCCCGGAAGAAAATTGACCTGAAGTACATTTTTCTTATCAAGAACTGCTCTTACAGGAATACCATCTTTTTTTACTGAACTAAGTTCGCTGTAAACATGTTCCGGAAAGTATTTATCTCTTTCTTTTTCAGTTAGAAAACGGCTGTTTTCAAGTGAACCGGTAACTACATCCGGCTTGCCTTTCTTACTTCCAAGAAATGTCCCGCTTCTCTCCATAAGCAGCGAATCAAGATTGCTTCCTGAGAGTACCCATATAAGAAATATGAAGAAAGCACCAACAGCACCTAACGCCCATGTCTTCCACTGCAGAAACAGTGTCAGATCTAACTTATACCCTTTTCCATTCAGAGTATCTGTTATCATAGCCCCTACAGAGCGCATAAGGAAGCCTGCCAAAGCAGAAACAAGCAGCAATATTAAAATATTAAGTAATACTTTATTTCTTGTTTTCATGTGTATACCTCTCTTAAGGTTACATAATTCCTTAAAACTCTATTATAGGTTTTTCAGTCCAACAAATGTCCAACAAATCATTTATTTTTTAAAGTAAAAACGTGACAGAGAGTTTAAGGCTCTGCTGTCACATTTTATGGCATCCCAATTCCGGATGATATTTTTACTGAGTTGTTACTTCTGTAGTAACTGCTGCTCCACCATTAGCTCCAGATGTAGCTGACTGATACCAGTCTGTCATAGGCTTGATTGAAAGCTTAAGTGCTGCCATAAGTACGAAGATAAGGAAGAATCCGATTATAGCTGTCTTAAGTGCCTGTTTTCTCTTTTCCTTCTCCTGTGGCTCTTCAGCTGTTGCAAACTTTACACCCAGGAATATACAGAAGATTGTTCCTCCTGCTCCTACTATAGCAAGTAAAGGTGTTACTAAAGAATTGATAAGTCCTACTATCGGGTTTGTAACTCCCGAGAAGTCCGCTCCTACTTCACCGGCTGCGAATGCTCCGGTACCGTAAGCTACTGCACCGATCAGAGCAACTATAGCTGTTGCCATTATCTTAGCTGCCATTACAGCCTTTGGGTTTGAAGCTAATCCCTTTACCATTGTCATCATCTTATTTTTCATTCTTCCATCCTCCTTGGATTTTTTTCGATTTTTTGCCATTCGGCTTATTTCTTATTTTTTATGAGTCAACTATATCATCTGACGCGCAACAAAAGTGCAACACTAAAAAAGATTTTTTGTAGCTATTCTGAAGATTCTCTGGCTCTGTATTCAGGAATTTTAATAACAGCCTCAGAACCTTCTTCAGATTTGTTAAGAACAAACTCTCCATCACATAATATCTTTAGTCGGGTTATAACATTATTCATTCCCACACTTTTATGTTTTTTCTGGGTAGGAATACTGGATTTTCTACCATGTCCATCATCCGTAACCCGTATTATGATATAGCCTCCCTCTTCTCTTGTTTCAAGACGAATGGCATTTCCATCCTCACTCATACCTATTCCATAATATATCGCATTTTCTACAAGTGGCTGAACAGTGAGCGCCGGTATATTAAAATCCGTAACCTGGAAATCTTTTACTATATCAAATTTTCTTGAAGGAAGTATCTTAGATAATTCTACATAAGCATCTACATGCTCCATTTCAATAAGAAAAGGTATCATTTTCTCATTTGTAAGAGCCTCCAGATTCTTTCTTAGATATGCAGAGAAACTGAAGATTGAAGACTTTACTGAACCGGGATCCTCATCGCATAGAAGTGCTATCTGCTGAAGTGCATTATATATAAAATGCGGATGTATCTGTTCCATTAGCAGTGCCACTTTATTTTCTGATAATTCTATCTGATTCTTCATCAGTTCTCTTTCCATATCATACTGATATCCAAAGAAAACTATAAGCTGAAGCATTACTATTCCAAATCCCATCATCATTATCTTGTTGTTGGCAAATCCTACCAGACATGTAGTAACCGGAAAAATACTTCCCAGAAAAAAACTAAGACTGGATTTTAGATCTTTTGATGATATAAACAGCATTACTATTACTACAAGATACTGAATAAGAAGGCCGTAGTTGCCACGTGTAGTAAATATTGCCGTAATTATTGATAGAATTTCTGCCAGACTCTGAAGCGACATCCAGAAGAAACCATCCCATTCCTGCCCTTCAGAATCTCTTTCTGTTTCTATAAAATATAATGAGAAAACTGGTGCCACAAGAGAATACATTGCATAGGCATACTTCTGATAATCTCCAATCTGCAGCATAAGTCCGCCCAGGGTAAATGCAACACTTGCCAGGAAATATCTCATTCTCTTGTAATGAGTTTTCATATTATAGGCCACAACAAAAACAACACCTGCCAGAAGTATAGAAACAAGTACACATGTTTTATTAGTCATTTCTATAAGAAATGCAGAAGAATACATACTATTCACGTTTCTACCTCCCGCTATTATATATGTGGATATACAAATCATAACAAAATCGCTTGATTTTCTGATACAGCATATATATTACCACGGCATTATATATGTAGATAACTCCGGCAACCACAGTAAAAAGAACAAGAGAATGTCCACCCTTCATAGTTTCTGAAGCCATCCCACTAAGTAACATTTGAAGAACAAAAGCAAAAATACATAATATGGTAAAAATCTTATATTTTTTTATATACGCATTTTTACTGATACCTTTATAAAATAACACGATTCCATTAATCATAAAAAGAATCATAAAAACAATACAAAGGGATGGAATTATTTCTGTTATCACAACCAGACTCAGCTTTATAATGTTATTATTAATGTATCGAACAGCCCATCTTGTAACAAAATTAATGGCTTCTGCCAGCACAAAAACCACAGACATTGTACATGAATAATAAAACCACTTTGATATGCCTGATATCTCATAAAGAAAAGACATAGTAAGAACGATAGCAACAAACATAATAAAATAACAAATCATGTATACATTACTATCCATCTGATATATAGATGAATCTGATACTTTACCAGAATTGATTATTCTTATCAGAAGGCTTGCCATACTAAGCATTATAGCCACAAACATTGTAAACACAGAATATGGAAGAGCCCTTAATACTATAAGATCCACATTTTCCTTCATACTATTTCCTCGTGTTTAAGCATCCCCATTACGGTTTCATTATAAGCTCACCCAAGGTCATTTCCGACCATGAATACTGAGTCATATATTCACCCATAAATGAATTGATTGCCACACTATCTCCCTTGAGATAATTATAATAATCACAGTCTACCAGCGTAGAATCAATACCACACGCGTCCCAGCCCTTTACCAGTATCTTCTCGGCTCCCACGCTTGCAAGAGCATCTCTGAGTCCTGCTATAAAAACTCTAATCTGCTTCTTTAGTCCTCTATCCTCTTCTCTGTCCTCGAAAAGAACTCCACATAACTCTCCTATACTGCATAGAGCACCTCTTCTATCGATAAGATATGCAAGAATCTCCTTACTTCTGCTTCTTTTGAATTTGAGCGGATTACCATTCTTATCAAATACTTCAAAATTGCCAAAGCATTGTATTCTTATCAGACCACTTCTTTTTATCTCAACAGGATTCCTAAGATTTCCCAGCTCCCTCTCCAAAGCTTCTTTCGTTATAGGCTTTAAAACAAAGCCGCTTGCATGAAGCTGAAATGACTGATATGCAAATTTTTCGTGACCGGTAACAAAGACTATATTAGTCATTGGAGACAGCTTCTTTATCTCCATAGCCATTTCGAGTCCCGACATAATCGGCATTTCTATATCAAGCCATGCCACATCAGGCTTATTATCCTTTACGTAATCCAACGCCTTATATATATCCGAATATCCGGTATGTGTACCACCCGGATCTATTTCTGTCATAATATTTATGATCTCTTCAGATACCTTCGGCTGATCATCTACTGAAATTGTAACCACGTTAACCCCTCCTTACTCTTATAGGCAATATGACATACGGTCATCCCGAAAAACTCGCCCATGCATACGGTGTCATATAAACACCATGGTAATTTTCAATTGCTTCCTTATCACCTTTCAGATATTTATACATATCACAATCAATCATTTCAGTACGAATACACATCGTCCCACTTTGCATTTCAAGCACTTCACCGATATTATACTCTGCAAGTGTAGCTTTAAGGCTTCTTATCACTACATCCAACTGTTTTTGCATAGATCTGTCATATACTCCGTCTCCCCACAGAATCGAAAAAGCATTTGCCCTGTTTACCGCCCTTCCCTGTCTGTCTACAAGATATGCCAGTAATTCCTTTGATTTTGATCTTGCAAACGATACCTTTTTCCCGTCTACCTGAATATCAAAAGTTCCAAAGGTTTTAACTAATATATGTTTTTCTTTCTCAACCATAACACCCGACAGCGCATACTCTACTTCTTTAGTAAGCGAATCCTGTTTTACCGGTTTTAAGAGATAGCCATCGGCATGAACTCCAAATGCATCTAGCGCGTACTTCTCATAAGCGCTAACAAAAACAACCCTGATATCAGGTTTTACTTCTCTTATCTTTGAAACAAGAGTAATTCCATTGATATCAGGCATATTTATATCAAGAATTATAATGTCTACAGGATTATCTTTGCACCACCCATATGCATCTCTGGACTTTGTAAAACACTTTATATCAGATAGTATGGGTATATTTTTACAAAGCATTTCAAGATAATCCAGACCTGCTTTTTCATCATCAACTAAAACAGCCTTCATTATATCCCTCATTAAATAAAAAATAATAAGAAATTATAATGAAGACTGTCCAACAAATGTCCAACAATTGTCCAACAAATAACCATTATATATTAACCCAGTTAATTAGATAGCTCTATGCTAGATGTTATAAATCCCTCGGTAGTGCCCGCCCAGGAGTATTGATTCATATATTCACCACGATAACTGTTTATCACATCTATATCACCTTTCAGAAACCTGTACAGATCACACTCCATCTTCTCGGGAATTACCCGCATAAGCCCCTTATCTATATCCAGTATCTCTCCTATCTTGTAACTCTTAAGCGTCTCTCTCAGGCTTCTCACTATAACATCCACATGCTTCTGACTGCTTCTGTCGTATATCTTTTCTTCCCAAAGAATAGAAAATGCTGTCGCTCTGGATACGCCTTTTCCCTGTCTGTCTATAAGATACGCCAGCAGTTCCTTTGATTTTGCTCTCTTAAAGGTGACAACCCTCCCGTCAACAAATATATCAAAATCTCCAAATGTTCTGACCTCTATATGAGCTACAGCTCTTTCTTTAACTCTTTTGCGGGAAACAGCAAACTCCACTTCTTTCTCGAGTTTACCTCTGTTGATCGGCTTCATAAGATAACCCGAGGCATGAACTCCAAACGCCTCATATGCATAATCCGAATAACCGGTCAAAAAAATAATCGCTGCATCAGGGCAGATACTTTTTATCTCCATCGCCAGTCGTATACCGTTCATCTTCGGCATATCTATATCAAGAAGCGCCATATCTACAGGATTATGTCTAACAAACCCTAGCGCCTCTTCAACATCCGAAAAACCCTGCACTTCATCCAGCTGGGGCAGATCACGGCACAAGGTTACTATCATATTTAATATCAGTTTTTCATCATCTACACATATTGTTCTCATACGTCAAATGGTATATGTATTGTCACGCAAGTTCCCTCATTAGGTGTACTTTTCACTTCAAGAGTACCATCACAGAGACTTTCTATTCGTTCCGTTACATTTTTTATTCCTATATGTTCACCGCTCTGGGCCTGCAATACTTTAGTATCAAAGCCCACGCCGTTATCCTCTACTATTATCTCATAAAATTTCTCTTTTCTGTGAGCGCTGACCTTTACTACACCATGCTCTTTAGAACGAACACCATGTCGTATGGCATTTTCCACCAATGGCTGTATAGTAAGTGCCGGCAGATCCAGACCGGAAAGATTTGTCTCATCTACATCATACTCTATATCTATAGAAGGAAATCTGATCTGTTCTATAGATGCATAAACCTTTGTATGCTCTATTTCCTGTTTCAGCGATATCAGGTCAGACTGGTCAAGAGAATCTATATTCTGTCTCAAATATGTTCCAAACCTCTCAGCAGTATCAGCAGCGAGCTTAGGATCTGTAAGACAGAGTGCCTGTATAGTAGACAGCGCATTATACATAAAATGCGGCTGTATCTGCGACTTCATGATTTGTATTCTTTGCTTTGCCTTTGATTCCTCCACACGTTCACGTACAAAACCAAGATGGAGCCATATATAATAAAAGGTATTACAGCTTACTATAGCAGTTGTCAGAAAGACAAGCGGACCATAGTATAAATCCTTCGTATCAAGCACAACTGAAACTATGATAATAAGCACATTCCAAATAGGTACAAGTCCTTCTATACCATAGCCATACTTGATAAGCTCCTTCTTCATCCCCTCACCTGACATGTTTCCAGAGTAGTCACCTGTCCCGGATGAATTATTATCAGCCATTTTCTTCCCTACTGAATCTATATACATATCAGCCGACATCCAATAAAGGTAAAGAAGAAGCACAGCACTCACGATATGACATGTGTAACCTAGAGGTCCACGGTGGAATTCATTTGAAGGTTTTATAGTAAAGCATATATCGCTGAAAATGACCGTCATATGCACAAGCACATTCAGAATTACAAGTCCCCATCCCCATTTAATACTTTGTTTCTTCTTTATAAGACTTATCCACAACATAATAATAATTGGTCTTACAGAATATCCAACTATACTTGTTATGATACGCTGCATAATCTTTGAATCATCCAGTCCAAAGAAGTAATCAAGATAATTCTGAACAACTAATACGAATATCAGCAGACAGTTTGCCAGCACTATAAGTCTCTGCCTGGAATTAATATAAGGGTCTATAACAGCTACCATTATCATCCCTATAAGCTGAAGAAAAATAGCAAAATAAATCAGATAAAATGGATAAAAATCTATCATAAAGCCTCCACTACTTAAATAAAACTATAACCTTTTGACACTTATGTCATATCAATGAAATACATTTCCCCCTATATTTACACCTGATATACCATGTTCTTCCGCGTACCAGTCTGCTTTAAAATACAGATTAGGTACATTTCGTTTCCCGTCAAGCACCTCTTTTGCAACTCCCATACATGAATCAGCCGGTCCCTCTGCAAGAATCATAGCCAGTCTTCCGGTTTCAGCCGGTTCAAACTGATACGGTGCATAAACCACACCAGCTATGGTATTCCCAAAATCAGGACTGTTTACCCGATTCATTACTACACTTCCAACTGCAACCATACCGGGATAACTCACGCTTCCCGCTTCAGCCTCTATGATTCCAGCCATAAGAAGCAGTTCATCCGGAGTATACGGATATGGATCCTCGTAATAATAATTTGTTCCATTACCGCTGTAATCAACATTGCTTCCGGAACCATCATATTTTCTTGCTGCAAGCGCAGCCCTTTCGGCCGCTTCCATTTCAGCAACCTTCTTTGCAAGTGCATTTGACAGTTCCTTAGCATCCTCCGCTTTTTCCTGGGCTTCCTTCATAAGAGAGCCAAGCTCTTTTATCTCAGCACTCATTTCTTCTTTTTTCTTCTCAAGAGTGACGATTTCTTCCTCTCTCTCCAGACGGAGATTGTTAAGCATACTCTCCTGCTCCAATGCTTCAGCAACTATATCATCATATTCTGAAATCTTATCATTATAGTAATCATTTATATCCCTGAGATATTCTCCCCTGTCAAGTACCTTAAGTATGTCATCAGACTGTAAAATAACCGCTATCTCGTCACTTCCCGCTCCTGTTTCATACATAAGACTTACTACCTGATTTAGTTTTTCTTTTTCTATAATGACCCGGTCTTCATATTCATAATACAGATTCTCCGCTTCTTCTATCTCTGTATCCATGACATTTATCTCACCAGTTAAGTTCTCAATGGCAAGAGTTGTCTCAGCTATTTTTCTGTTAATCTTCTTTATCTCATCCGAAAGAAGCTCTGCAGTATGTTCATACGCCTTTGCTGTGGTCTTCTCATCTTCATACTCTTTACGTGTATCACCATTACCTTCTGCATAGACACTATAGTGTCTGACACCTGAGTATTGATTCAAAAAGCACATTATTAAAAGACATACAGAGACACTTATTGAGAGGATTCTATATATTCTTTGCCTATGTCTCATCTATATATCCTCGCTTCATCTAACGGTTTCCAGAACCGCATACCGCGCTATTGTATCATATCCATCTATTAAAAACCAGCGTAATAATTCAGTAACAAAAGGCGCAGTTTCGGACACTATATGACATATTAATATATAGGGCATAACAAAAGCGCAACACACAAAATAAAAAAGCCTGGTAATGGCGTGTGTGTCGCTATAACACACTACCATCCCCAAGCTTTCTGTCTCTAAAACTTAGCGGTGATTCTCTCTGTCTACCAGATTTGCCGCTCCATACTTCTCTCTCAATGCAGGCTTTTCTATCTTACCTGTAGCATTTCTTGGTACATCTGCAAATATAATCTGTCTTGGACGCTTATAACGTGGAAGTTCCAGGCAGAAGTTGTTCATTTCTTCTTCTGTTGCCTCTTCACCGTCTTTAAGCTGAATGATTGCTGTAGATATCTCTCCAAGTCTCGGGTCAGGTGTTCCAATAACCGCTACATCCTGAACCTTTCTGTTCTTCATGATGAAGCTCTCTATCTGAACAGGATAAATATTCTCTCCACCACTGATGATAACATCCTTCTTACGGTCTACCAGCCAGATAAATCCATCCTCGTCATACTTTGCCATATCTCCGGTATATAACCAGCCGTCCTTCAGGCATTCTTTTGTTGCTTCTTCATTTTTATAATAGCAGGTCATCACTCCAGGGCCTTTGACACACAGCTCACCAACAGACTCTGAATCAGATTTGTCTACTATATTTCCTTCCTCAGTTACTATCTTACACTCCCATCCAAATCCCGGAATTCCGATAGCTCCTACATGATCAATATTCTCTACTCCAAGGTGTACGCATCCAGGTCCTATTGATTCTGACAGACCATAGTTCGTATCATACTGATGATTCGGGAATATAGCCTTCCATCTGGTAATCAGACTGGCAGGTACAGGCTGGGCGCCTATATGCATAAGTCTCCACTGATCCAGCTCATAATCTGATTTTTTCAGCTTTCCGTCTTCCAGAGATATAAGAAGATCCTGAGCCCATGGAACAAGAAGCCAAACTATAGTACATTTCTCTCTGCTGACAGTATCCAGGATATATTCCGGCTTCGTTCCTTTAAGAAGAACTGCCTTACCACCTGATATAAGTGATCCAAACCAGTGCATCTTAGCACCTGTATGATAAAGAGGCGGTATGCAAAGGAATACATCATCCTTTGTCTGACCATGATGAGCCTGCTCAACTCTTGCACTATGCATAAGCGACTGATGCTTATGAAGGATAGCCTTTGGAAAGCCTGTAGTTCCTGATGAGAAATAAATCGCACCATAATCTTCATCAGTGATTTCTATATCAGGAGAAACCGAGCTCGAATTAGCAACCATTTCATTGTAATCCTCTGCAAAGGATGGACAGTTATCTCCTACATAGAAGAGAAGTCTGTTCTTGGATATCTTCTCTGCTATCTCCTCTACACGACCTATAAATTCCGGTCCAAATACAAGGATATCTACATCAGCAAGATCCACACAATACTCTATTTCGTCTGCATCATATCTGAAATTAAGCGGAACCGCGATAGCTCCTGTCTTGAGAATACCAAAATATATAGGCAGCCATTCAAGACAGTTCATCAGCAGAATTCCTACTTTATCATTCTTCTTGATACCACGTCCAAGAAGCGCATTTGCAAATCTGTTAGCCTTTTCATTAAATACTGACCATGTTATCTCTCTTCTATAAGGAGCCTTTGGATTTGGCTCCATAAGCTCATATTCTCTCCATGTCACTCTTCTTACTTCAGTTATAGCCGGATTTACTTCAACTAATGCAACATCATTAGCATATTCACGTGCATTTCTCTCTAACAAACTCGTAATAGGCATTTCTAATTCCTCCAAATATATAGCTGATAAAATAAGCCTTGTACAGCGATTGTATGATACAAGCTATACAAGGCCACTTTCTGTAGTTTAACGCAAAAACACTGCCGCGTCAATGCGTTATCACTTTAATGTGCTAAAATGTGCTAAATAGTGTCGCTATTTCCCCTCACCTGATTGTTATCATAAACATCTTACTATAATCAGATGCCGGAGGATATTTTTTTATCTTAGGGCTTTGAACAAGCCGTATCTTCCAGTTGTGCATATCCAGCACTTTCTTTACTATGGAAAGTCCCAGACCGGTTCCTCCTTTGGTGCTCCTGGATTCGTCTCCTACAACAAATGGTTCAAATATATGTTTTGCATATTCTTCATCTATAGGCTCTCCATTATCTGCCACCATTATTCTTATGGTTTCATCATCCTCGACAAGCAGAAAAAGTCCTATGTCTGTACCCTTTTTATTATGACGAACTGCATTTGTCATAAGATTTGTAATGACACGTGAAACCTGAACCTTATCGCCATGTACTTTTATATATTTTTCAGGTATATCAACATCCAGGCTCATCCCTGCATCTTCAATATCCTGATACATAAATGCCGCCGTCTCTCTTGCAAGCTCGCAGATATCAAAGTCTTCTTTCTTTAGCGTAAATCCCTCACTATCCAGACGGACATAATCAAAGAGAAGATTTATAAGGTCTGTAAGCCTGGCAGATTTACGCTGTATAGCCGACAGATACTCAGTTTTCCTCTCATCCGGCACCATCCCATCTTCCAGCGCTTTTGCATAGCCTGATACCGTAGTAATCGGAGTTCTAAGGTCATGCGCTATATCTGAAAGCATGAGATTTCTGCTTTTCTCGTACTTCTGCTGCTGAGCTATAGTTTCCTGTTCTATCTTTCTTACTTCTATAACAACCAGCCTGCTGTAATAATATGCACCAACAACATACGGAACTATGATAATCACGAGAATGGCAAGCAGAAACAAAAATAATAATATTTCATCAGATGTACTAAGTTTAAAGTACTGTTTACCATTTCCCAGTATTTCCTTATTAAATCTGCTATTAACAGAATCTATAACAGTTCCTATTGAAATCTTCATTCCTCCCGGAACTATCAGTTTTATTAATTGAAGAATAAGACTCACCAGAATAACAAATGTAGCAATGATAATTCCCGCCATTCCCACTTCATCAACATTCTTTCCTTCAAAGAAAAAAGACATTAAAACAGGAATAAACGACCTGTTAAGAATCCACTGAATAATATATTCTGTAATTCCCACAAGAATAATAACCAATATAAATTTTTTTATCAGAAACAATCGAAGATTCTTGTACTTGTTCATTTCTTTTTCCCTGTTTTATCTATTTTTCAAGTCTGTATCCCAGACCCCTCATGGTCTTTATGTATTCCGACTGATCCTCAGACAGCTTGGCACGCAGTTTGCTGATACAGACCATGATATTGTTATCCGCAATGATATAATCATCGCCCCAGCCATGCTCATATATCTGCTGCTTTGTAAATACCTTACCGGGATATGTCATAAACAGTTCCATTATCTTATATTCAACCGAAGTAAGCTCAATTATTTCTCCGCCCTTTGTAAGGGTACATGATTCAGGATCAAGGACAAGATCCTTTACCTTCAGCTTTTCTTTTTTTATTTCACTCGCCCCAAGGCTGTAATATCTTCTGATATTTGAACTAACTCTTGCCACTGCCTCAAGTGGATTAAATGGTTTAGTCAGATAATCATCTGCTCCCAGATTGAGACCAAGTATTTTTTCTGCATCTGCACTTTTTGCTGAGAGAATAATAACCGGTATATTGCTATCTTCTCTAAGTTTTCTAAGAACCTGATAACCGTCCAGCTTCGGCATCATTATATCAAGTATACATAAATCCGGTTTCTTCTCTTTTAAATAAAGAACTGCTTCTGCGCCATCCTTTGCTTCTATTACATCATATCCTTCATTTTCCAGATAAAGCTTAAGAAGATTTCTTATCTCATCCTCATCATCAGCTACCAGAATTTTATAATTCATGATCATTTCCCCCTCGTATGATTATTGTTTCTTCATAACACAAGATACCTTCCCCCATTAAGAGGGAAGGTAATAAATTCTTATTAATTATAATCAATCTATTTACTCTGCATTACCATATCTAAGTGTTTCATAAAGTGCAGCATTTGTTGAATAGATATATGGATTTACATAGAATATTGAAAGGATACCACATGTAAGGATTGAAAGTATTTCCCATCCTATGAATGAAAGGTCAAGTACAAATGCCTTCCACTTATTTCCAGTCATGAGCTTCTTGCTAAGTGCAAATACTTCTTTTCTGTCCATTTCAGGATTGTCAGCAAGAATAAAAGGAATCATTCTATATTCATAACTCTTGATTATTCCAGGGATGATAAACAGTAATGACCACAGCATTGTGAAGATTTCCATGCAGAACATAGTCTTAACTGTATTCATATAATTATGTTCAAATGAATGAACTAAATTTGTAAATGATGCAGGCTCATCAAGGTTCTTGAAGAAGAATCTGTCACAGCCAACCGTTAGCGGATTTATTACAAATGCACTAAATACCATTCCAACTGAGAATACTAATAAAAATACTACGATAAATACTACTGTGAATGAAACCATCATTGCTGTTTTATCAGCCGGGTTCATTTTATCAAGTTCTTCATTAATCTGCTTTGAAAGCTCTTCAGGATTATCTGCATCTATTGTTATAGAATCATCTGATTCTTTATCATCTTTATCTTCATCAACTTCTCCAATAATACCTGTGCCATCATCCGAAGTTTCTGAAGCCGAATGATTAGCAAAATTTTGTAATGAATAGTTGCTGCCACTTGTTGCGCCACTTATTCCACCTGATATAAATGCTATGATAAGCGCTACCAGAACACATTTCCAGTAATTCTTCTTAAAACTAAGCTTTCCTTTTTCTTTAAGCTCTTTTCTTGTCCACATAAAACTTTACCTCCTTGTTATTATAGACCATATCTCTTTTTTTAGCACCTTTTGTTTTTTCTGTGCTTGATTTATTTTATGTGTATATAATAACAGTCTATTCTTTCAGATTTAATCTTCTAACCTTAACGGTTCCTTAATGTTAAATATCTGAACTTTAAAGCGAAAACCACTATCATAAATAAATACGATAGTGGTTTTCTTTATTAATTCTCATATCCTGCTTCAAATCCTGCAAGATTTATATCTATTGTCTTAGGCGGAACCTTGGACTTAATAACCTCAATCCACTGCTCTTTTGTGTAGTTCATATGACGTGCAGCCATTCCCAGAACAACTGTATTGAATACTCTTGTATTTCCAAGTTCTTCAGCTTTAGCCATCGCATCGATAGAATATACCTTGTACTTCTCACGAAGTCCTTCAAGTATATTTTCAGGATAGTCAGCCGCTCCAGTTATAACCGGCATCGGATCTATACGCTGATCATTTACTATAAGCGC
>DOVG01000071.1:2366-3911 GCA_003520205.1 Lachnospiraceae bacterium | reverse complement strand
ATCAGACTTTCCCGGCCAGACTGTTTCTTTTAAATGGTTATTCTGGTCAAGCTGATGAAACCATGAACCAACTTTATGATCGATTACCTTTTCATCCAGATACTTCATAAATATCTTATAGTAATCTGCGTATTTTTGCTGTGAAGTAATCTTATAAAGAACTGCCGAGGTATTGATTGCCTCTGCCAATGTCCAGTGCATCCTGTCATGAACTACAGGTTTGCCATCCCAGTCAGTAGTATAAACTATTCCCTCTGCACCATCTGCATTCCACGCATCTGTTACAGCTCTGTCAAAAAGGCTGCATGCACTTTCAATATAATGATTAAGTCCATTTTGGATTACGGTATTGCTTTCCTTAAAAGAAGTTACCCACTGAACTATAAGCCTTGCCCATTCTATTCCATGCCCTGGAGTTGCTCCATATGGTTTAAAAGGATCATCAGGTCTTTCTTTGTTCATATCCAGATCAGCTTCCCATTTGTCATTAAAATGCTCAGGAATCCTGTTATTATTTTCTTCAGCCCAACCTATCACTCTGTCTATAATTCTTCCGGCTCTTACGCGATATATATCTCCTGATCCCTTTCCTTTCAGAATATCATATGTATCAGCCACAGATAAAAACGCTTCTACAGTGTGCATATTTGCATTTAGACCTCTGTAGGAATCCATAACTGAAAATGTCGTATCCCAGTTGTCACAGGACAGTCCTTCTTCTTCATTCCAGAAATATCTGTCATATATATCCAATGCATCTTTAAGCAGTTCATCTGCTCCACTTATTCCAGCAAGGAGAGCCGAGGAAGCGGCAAGTATAACAAATGCATGGGCATAACACATTTTTCCACTTAGGATTTTACCATCAGCTGTTATTCCTGCATACCAGCCACCAGATTCATCATCATGTAGTTCTCCTCGAAGACCTCTTATAGCAGCTTCAGCAAGCTCTTCGTTATTTGATGCATCTATACCACTATCTGATATTTCCCCCAACATCTTACCGATGCTGTACACATGTGCCATACGACTGGTTATCCAGGTCTCTCTGCTCCTGTCCTTCCAGGGTGTGCCATCATCTCCCAAATAGTAGCTTCCGCCTCCCGGTGACGGAAAACGTCTTCCAAAATCAAGAAGTGATTTTGCATTTTCTTTTAGAAATCTTTTATTATCTTCGGTATTAAGTGTGTATTTTGAACTCATTTTCTTATACCTTAATATTTCTCTATTATAAGGACGTAGGTGTCAAAAGTACCTTTTAACACCATATGACATACGGATTGCTCCATTTCTTACGAAATTCTCGCAATCCTAGAAACACTCAGAAACCGCTAGTTTTCTACGAAAACTGCTATTTCCTCGTGTTTCAGCGTGTCATAAGGTCAAGCTGCTTTTCCTGCAAGCAGGAACGCAGTTTGACTTTTGACACTTATGTCATATAAGTCCGCTTATCAATATTACTATAATCAACACCGGAAGAACATATTTGAAATAACCTATGAGTCTGGAACTCATTTTCATACCTTCTCCCTTATTGACTTCCTG
>DOVG01000071.1:0-2253 GCA_003520205.1 Lachnospiraceae bacterium | reverse complement strand
ACAAGTGCTCCTATTGGAAGAAGAAGATTGCTTACAATAAAGTCTTCACTATCCAGAATATCTCTATCACCTATCAGATGTACATTCTTCCATATGTTATATCCAAGTACACAAGGTATACTTGCTATAAGCATGAAAATTCCATTTATCAGAACAGACTTAGTTCTTGACCATTTAAAGTTATCCATAGCAGGACCAACAAGATTCTCAAAAACTGCTGTTACAGTCGAGAAGCTTGCAAATGTCATAAAAAGAAAGAACAAGGTTCCCCATATCCTTCCACCAGGCATATTTATAAATACACATGGAAGTGTCACGAAGATAAGTGAGGGACCTTCTGATGGTTCTATCCCAAAGGAAAAACATGCAGGGAAAATAATAAGTCCTGATGCCAGAGCAACAAATGTATCAAGTCCGCAGATTCTTACAGCCTCCCCTGCTATGGTGTTCTTATCTGACATATAACTACCGAAAACTTCCATAGATGCTATTCCCAGACTGAGCGTAAAGAACGCCTGATTCATAGCAGCAGTAATAACCTTGAAGATTCCAATATGCTTTACATTTTCCACATTCGGAAGGAGGTAGAATCTTATCCCCTCTCCGGCATTTTTGAGTGTAAAACTATTGATAACAAGAACGAGGATAAGCGTAAGGAGTCCCATCATCATTATCTTATTTACGCGTTCAAGTCCATTCTGAACTCCAAAACTAAGCACCAGAAATCCTGCTACAACTACAATTGCCATAAAGATTCCCATCTCGAGCGGATTATCAAGCATGGCTCCAAATACCCCGCCAACGTCATCGGCTTTAACTCCTGTGAATTCTCCTGTCAGGAATTTCCAGAAATAAGCAAGCATCCAGCCTGATACTGATGTGTAATACATCATGAGCAGATAGCATCCGGCTATGCAAAACCATCCGTGGATATGCCATTTGGAGCCGGGCTTTTCCAGCTCTTTATAGCCTGCTACTATTGTCTTCTTACTTGCCCTGCCTATACTCAACTCCATTGTGAGAACCGGAATACCCATAAGAACCAGAAATAACAGATAGAATAGTACAAATATCGCTCCTCCATTCTGTCCTGTTATGTATGGAAATTTCCATACATTTCCTATTCCTATAGCACATCCTGCACTAACAAGTATGAATCCAAGTCTGCTTCCGAAACCTTCTCTTTTTTCCTGTTCCATTATACTTTGTCCCTTGTAATATTATGACGTAGGTGTCAAAAGTACCTTTTAACACCTACGTCATAATATATCAAAATTTAAGACCTTTTACAAATGAGACATAATAAAAGAGCCGGATTTAATTAATTCTTTTATCAAGTTTATTTATGAAATGTATTCCCAGTTCCTGAATTACCTGAACTATAACTATCAGAATTGCCACCGTTATAAGCATCACATCCGTTTTATATCTGTAATATCCATAGTTGACAGCAATAGCCCCCAGACCGCCGCCACCTACAAAGCCAGCCATAGCAGAGTATCCAAGTATGGTTGCAAATGCTATTACACTTCCAACCAGAAGAGACGGTTTTGCCTCAGCAAGTAGTACCTTCCAGATAATCTGCCAGGTGGATGAGCCCATTGCTTTAGCAGCTTCAATCACTCCGGAATCCACTTCCTTAAGTGACGATTCCACAAGTCTTGCCACAAAAGGTGCTGCAGCAACCACAAGAGGCACAACTGTAGCTGTTGAACCGATTGTAGTACCAACTACAAGTCTGGTAAATGGGAGTATGGCAACAAGAAGTATCAAAAAAGGAACTGACCTAATGACATTAGTTATAAATCCTACTGCCAGATTTATCACTCTGTTAGGCTTGATTCCATTAGGGCTTGTTATATTTAATACTACACCTACCGGTACTCCTATCAGATATGCAAATGCAGTCGACAGGATAACCATATAAAATGTTTCATATATTCCGTCCTTTATAAGTCCCAGTATCTGACTGTTCATCTACGCCACCTCCTTATTATCCGCACTTTTTTCAGACTCTGATAATTCTTCATATTTGATTCCATTTTCATCAAGGTATCTTTTTATAATTTCCACACTTTTATCATCAGGTCTCTCTATAAGAAGCTGTCCATAAGCTGAACCACCGATATCTTCAGTATTTGCTCCAAGTATATTAAGCTTTACCTGCGTTTCAAGTATCAGATTTGCAAGTACTGGTTCAGAGGACGAAAGTCCTTCAAATACTATTCTTATAGATTTCTTGTCTAAATGAAT
>DOVG01000201.1 GCA_003520205.1 Lachnospiraceae bacterium | reverse complement strand
GTATCAGACATACTTATTCCTCCTTTCATTTTTTATCTACTGAATTTAATCTAAATTATCATATGACATAGGTGTCAAAAGTACCTTTTAACACCATATGACATACTGATTGCTCCATTTCTTACGAAATTCTCGCAATCCTAGAAACACTCAGAAACCGCTAGTTTTCTACGAAAACTGCTATTTCCTCGTGTTTCAGCGTGTCATAAGGTCAAGCTGCTTTTCCTGCAAGCAGGAACGCAGTTTGACTTTTGACACTTATGTCACAAAACACAAATTCTTATTCATCGACTTCATAAGTATACTTAAACTTCTTATAACCTGAATAAACAGATTTTTGTTCTTCCTCACCGTTCTTATACTGTATTTCCTCAGTCAGATTCTTATTTTTGTCATATTTTCTTTTAAATGTATATATATTGGTTTCTGTTCTATTGTCTTCCTTGAAAGTTATTTTTTCTGTTTTCTTTTTAGCATCATAACTCTTACCCTTATACTCATAAGTTGTTACTCTTTTACTATAATCATCATCTTCTACATTCTTTATTAATCTATATTTTTTATCATATGTATCAGTTGAAGTACTCCATTTAGATTTGTAGGTTACTTTCTTCCATGCTCCATTAGAATGATATGAATACGTAGTTGTCGATTTAGTATTATTTGGGTATGTTGTAACTACTTTAACAAGGCGTCCTTTTTTATATGTATTCTTATATTTTGTAACAGACTTATCCTTACCTCTTTTATAAACTGACTTTATAGGATTACCCTTCTTATCTAAGGTAGTAACATCAGAACTTAAAAGCTTTCCTTTAGCATCATATTCCTTTGAAGTAGATTTCTTAGAAGATGATGTATATACTGTTTTTCCTGTATACTTACCATCAACATAATTCTTTGTTGTATGCTTATTTTTACCATAAGAATAAACAGATTTATTCAAAGGACCTTTAGTATTTACTTTAGTCTCATTATCATAATCATACCAGCGATAAGTATAGGATTTAGTGTCTCCATTTTTCTTATAAGAATACGAATCCTCATTTCTTATTATCCACTGACCATCTATATACTCATAATATTTTTGTTTAGTCCAGTTATAATAAGTCTGCGTTTTTTTCTTTGCATATACCTGCTGTGGCATAAGCGTAGCGATAACAAATATCGCAAGCAAAATGGCTAAAACTCTCTTAAATGTTTTTTTCATGTGTAACCCTCCTCATTAATAAAAAATTGTTACCAAATTCTCCCATTTGGTAAATATTAAAAACATCCGGCTCATCACCGGATGAATTTAACTAAAAATCATTCTGAGTATTTATAATCGGAAATGAACCAGTATAATCGTCATTGAACACATAATAAACTCTGTCATCTTCAGGCTTAATGTAGATTTCTATCTTCTTAAGATCTGCAGCTTTATTACCTGCATCCTTCCAGATCTTTTTAGCCTCGTTTATGATTTCCTCCTGATTCACCTGTTCGCCATAAAACTCAACATAAACATTTGTCTTCAAAATTACACCCTCCATAATTTCAAATAACTAAATAACCTACACATTAATAATAATTCTTAGCTATAAAAAAGTCAAACTATTCTTGCTATATCATACCTCTGAATGTGTATCAACTTCGAAGTAAAATGTAACTCCATTTTCAGAGTTATATACTCCATAATCCTTATCATGAGCTTTCATAATAGCTGCTACTATAGATAATCCAATTCCCGATCCCCCATAATCTCTTGTCCTTGCAGGATCAGTCTTATAAAATTTAATAAAGAGCTTATCCAGATCTTCATCTGAAATTATATCACCATCATTATAAACATTTACACGAAGAGTATTTTTCTTTCTCTCATACCATACCTTTATTATTCCATCATCCTTCACGTAATGAATGGCATTAGACAGATAATTTGTAATTACCTCTTCAATCATAAATGTATCAGCCCATACGAATTCCTCTTTAGTCTCATTAAACTGCACAGTTGCCTTCTTCTCCTGAAGAAGTATGGATGAATTCTTGATAGTCTCTGCGATAAGCTTAGTTATGTCAAAATGCTCTATAGAAAGGTCATTACCCGTCTCTATCTGATTCAGGTTAATGAGCTTCATAACCAGAGCATTCATCTTTGAAGCCTCATCAGTTATAACATCACAATAATAATTCATAGTTTCAGTATCATCAGCTACGCCGGACTTTAACCCCTCTGCATACCCCTGAATGATAGCTAAAGGAGTCTTCAGCTCGTGAGATACGTGAGATAAAAATTCACTTCTCATCTCTTCTAATTCTTCTTTTTCACGAATATTATTGGACAGTTCCAGATTGGCATTCTTAAGCTCCTTGATAGACTTTTCGAGCTTACTGGAAAGGTTGTTCATACTTCTTCCCAGATCCGCTATCTCGTCATTGCCAACTACATCTACCTTGGCACTGAAATCCAGATCCGACATTCTTCTTGCCACCCTGGACATTTCTATAATAGGTCTGGAGAACATATTTGATATATATAATACTATGAGAACTTCCATAAGAAGCATACCTGTTGATATGCTGATAAAAAGTCGTGCAGTAAATACACTGTTTTCTGTAATTGATTCAAGGGGAGTTCTTAGGATAATTATAAATCCATTATCCAGAACACCAATAAGATCATAGTAACTTCCGCCGATATGATTGGAAGTTTCAGCGGCAGTAACTACATTTTTTACTATTTTATACTTAACATCCGAATACTCGAAAGTAGACATATCAAAATCCTGAACCAGCGACTGAATTCCAAGAGTTGCTATATCATTCAGTTTGACAGATGAATATACTTTAAAATCATCCGGATCTATTACATATATAGACGCACTTGTCGCATTCTCTATATAACCATACAGACTTACTATCTTATCACGCTTGAGCGCCTTTACATTTTCAACCTCACTAAAGAATTCATTGCATGATTTATAGGTATCTATCAGAGAATTACGGGTATGGGACATATAGAACTGTTCTATAAAATGATTACTTACTGACCAGGATACAAGCATAGTAAGAAGTGTTGAAAAGAACACAATAACTGTAATCTTAAGTCTGATGGAATTTGCTATCCTGACCATTCCTAATCTCCTTTAAAACTTACTCTTTCACTTCAAATTTATATCCTACACCCCAGATAGTATTGATGTATTTGCCCTTTTCACCAAGTTTGGCACGAAGCTTCTTAACATGGGTATCAATGGTTCTTGCATCACCATAATAATCATAATTCCATACTCTGTTGAGTATATTCTCTCGGGAAAGAGCTCTTCCCTGATTGGTCATGAAATATTCAAGAAGCTCAAACTCCTTAAATGACAGATCTATAGACTGTCCATCAACAGAAACTGTATGTGCATTCTTATCTACAACTATACCGCCGGCACTGAGAACAGTTTCTTCTGATTCACTGTTAGTACGTCTGAGAATAGCTTCAACTCTTGCAACAAGAATACTGGGACTGAATGGCTTTGTTATATATTCATCTATTCCGAGAGAATAGCCTCTAAGTTCATCCTTCTCACTTGACTTAGCTGTAACCATCATGATAGGAACCTTAGACAGCTTTCTTATCTCTTCACTGGTTTCATATCCATCCATCTTCGGCATCATAACATCCATTATTATAAGTGATATATCGTTACTGGATGTAAATATACTATATGCTTCTTCACCATTAGCTGCCTCAACAACTATATAACCCTTTTTAACAAGAAAGTCTCTTACCAGCTTTCTCATTCTTTCTTCATCATCAACTACCAGAATTTTCACATCTCCCATAATAATAACCTCCAAAGTGAAAACGAGCCTAATAAAGTAGGCTCGCTGCGTATTATTTTTCTTCAGCATCAGAAGCAGTGCCTGAACTTAATGAACCTTCTACAGCAATGCCATATTTGTCACATAAACTCTTCAGCTCTTCTTCATACATAGATAAATAAGTTTTTGAATCCTTAATTGACTGCTGAGCCTGATCAAGCTTAGATGAATCAAGATCATTAATAGCCTCTATAACACTATTTATAGCTTCTCTCTCACTATTTGCAGCTTTAGAATAAAGACTCTTTAGATTAACTACTTCTGAATTGTTATACATCAGCTTATCAAGACCATCGATATATTCATCATAAGATGTGAGCGCCTCATCTACAAGCTGCTTCTTCCAGGTTTCAGAATCAAGCTCCGCACCGTCTTTAAAATAATCATTGTAAATACCAACTGCTTTCTCTCTCTTATCAGCAATTGCCGGAAGATCAGTATTTACCAGCTGAACGATTTCCTGCTGAACTGTAGCGCCTGTTTCTATCTCCAGTGCTGTCTCCTTCTTACCACAACCAACAGACATAATTACCATAGCTGTCATAACTATAAGTGAAAGAATTTTCTTATTCATAATACTCTCCATTCATAATTAAAATACCTAATTATTTTACCACAAATAAAAATATGTGTAAATATCACCGCGAACCTATATATTTACTATATAAATCAGGTCTTCTTTCCTTCGTCCTCTCAAGTGAGCTTCTAAATCTCCACTCTTCTATAAGTTTATGGTTACCTGACATAAGAACTTCCGGCACTTTAAGACCTTCATATACCGGTGGTCTGGTATACTGCGGACATTCCAGAAGTCCATTATAAAATGTCTCATAAACAGCACTGTCATCACTTCCCAAAGCTCCCGGAATAAGTCTGGTTATTGCATCCATCATAACAATAGATGCAAGCTCTCCCCCGGTCAGGATAAAATCTCCAAGAGATACATGCACAGGATTTATAAGCTCTATAGCCCTTTCATCTATCCCCTCATAATGACCACACAGAAATATGATATCTTCATTATGTGAAAGAGCCTGTGCCATATCCTGATTAAAGGTTCTTCCCTGTGGAGACATATATAAAACTCTCGGTTTTCCGGATGCTGTTTTCTTCAGTATATCCTTGTAACAAAGCCATACAGGTTCTGCCTGAATAAGCATCCCACTTCCACCACCATAGATATAATCATCCACATGTTTATATTTATTCTGAGCGTAGTCTCTTATATCTACAGCATCAAGAGATATTATTCCTTTTTCAATAGCTCTTCCGGTTATACTATGACCAAGCGTACTTTCAATCATTTCCGGAAAAAGCGTCATAACATGATAATTCATAAGTTTACATTCCCGGTATCAAATGTACCAGCACAGTTCTGCCATCCATATCAACATCTAATACGAATTCCTCTATATCAGGTACATACTTAATACTTCCATCATTACATTTAACCAGATATATCAGCTGGTCAGCTGCATTTTCCATATAGTCCTCAAGGACTCCTATCTTCGAGTTATCAGCGTCGGATATAACATCAAATCCAAGTATATCCGCAACATAATACTCGCCCTCTTCAAGCGGAATCGCATGTTCTTTATCAACATACAGTTCTATTCCCCGAAGGGTCTCTACACTATCCCTGTCATCAATTCCTTCAAATTTAAGTACCGGCATATTTTTCTTATATTTACAGCCGGTAACTTTATGAGGTTCCATATTACCTTTTATGTCAAAGAATACCTCATCAAGGTCCTTATATCTGTCATAATCATCGCTTGTTGGAAAGACACTTATCTCTCCCCTTACTCCATGTGGCGAAGAGAGTATTCCTATTCTCAGATAATCACTCAAACTTTTTTCTCCTACTTAATCATACAGAACTAAATATAATAAAACTAAAAAGCAAGGAAGCCCCATCGTAATCAATTACCGGAGCTGTCCTTACTTTACTAATCTTATCTTATATCTACAACAACCTTTTTGTCACCCTTGGATGCAGCAGCCTTCACAACTGTTCTGATAGCTTTTGCTATTCTTCCACCTTTACCAATAACTTTCCCCATATCTTCTGGGGCAACTGTAAGCTCAAGAGTGGTAGTATTTTCATCGGATGTTTCATTTACAACTACTCCATCAGGATTATCGACAAGAGATTTTGCAATAAGTTCAACTAATTCCTTCATGCTCTACCTCCAAGATTATTTCTCGATACCTGCCTGCTTTAATAACCTTGCAACAGTCTCTGTTGGCTGAGCACCTTTCTTAATCCAATCCTTTGTAGCTTCCTCATCTACTTTGAACTGGCTAGGATTCTGATTTGGATCATATGTTCCGATTTCATCGATAACAGCGCCGTCTCTTGCACTTCTTGAATCTGCAACTACAACTCTGTATACAGGATGCTTCTTGTAACCAAGTCTTCTTAATCTGATTTTTACTGCCATTTTAATTTTCCTCCATGGATTATATATTATTATACAGGTTAATAACCTGACTTTAACTAAATTATTTTATAGACCGAAAGGCATTCTGAAGCCACCGCGTCTACGCTTCTTGCTTCCTTTTCCGCCCATCATATTCGAGAACTGCTTCATCATCTTACGTGACTGTTCGAACTGCTTCATAAAACGGTTAACCTCGGATATATCCATACCACAGCCCTTTGCAATTCTCTGTTTACGACTTACATTTATGATATCAGGATTAGACCTTTCTTCCTCTGTCATTGACTGGATGATTGCTCTTGGTTTAGTCATAGCACTCTGGTCTATATCAACCTTACCCATCTTCTGACTCATTCCCGGTATCATATTCATGATATCGTTTATATCACCCATCTTCTCCATCTGCTCAAGCTGTGCCAGGAAATCATTAAAATCAAATGTAGCTTTTCTAAGCTTTTCCTCCATAGCAGCAGCCTGTTCTTCATCAATAGCTGCCTGAGCCTTCTCAATAAGGGTTTCAACATCACCCATACCAAGTATACGGCTTGCCATACGATCAGGATAGAATGGTTCGAGATCTGTTAGCTTCTCACCCATTCCGGCATACATGATAGGCTTGCCAGTTACAGTTCTGATAGAAAGAGCCGCACCACCTCTGGTATCACCATCAAGCTTAGTCAGAACAACTCCATCTATACCGATTTCATCATTAAATGTCTTCGCTACATTTACTGCATCCTGACCTGTCATGGAATCAACGGTCAGAAGTGTATAGGTAACATCTATCTGCTCCTTAACTTCCTTAAGCTCTTTCATCATGTCCTCATCTATATGAAGACGTCCTGCTGTATCTATGAATATAAGATTCATGTTATTCTTATCAGCAAAGCCAAGAGCTTCTTTAACTATCTCAACAGGCTTATGGTCAGTACCCATCTCAAATACCGGTACTCCAACCTTTTCACCGTTTATTTTAAGCTGATCTATAGCTGCAGGTCTGTATATATCGCAGGCAACAAGCAGTGGCTTCTTACCCTTATTCTTAAACTGTCCTGCCAGCTTTGCAACAGAAGTTGTCTTACCAGCACCCTGAAGACCACACATCATAATGATGGTTTTCTCATTACTTGGAAGAAGCTTTAGTTCCACAATCTCTGAACCCATCAGAGTAACAAGCTCATCCTTAACTATCTTGATGACCATCTGTCCGGGATTTAGTCCCTTCATGACATCTTCACCGATAGCCTTCTCAGTTACCGAATTAACAAAGTTCTTTACAACCTTGAAATTAACATCTGCCTCAAGAAGAGCCCTCTTAACCTCTTTCATGGCTTCCTTGACATCTGCTTCATCAAGTCTGCCCTTACTTTTAAGTTTTTTGAAGACGCCCTGCATCTTATCACTTAAGCTGTCAAATGCCATATATCTTAAAACTCCTCAATTACTTCATTAGAAAGACTAAGTATACTTGAAAGCTCATCTCTAAGAGACCTTTTCTCTTTCTCTGAAAGTTCTGATGTAGATATTTTCTTATCTACGCTTTCAATACTAGTCTTTAACGAATCTATCTTGTCTCTTGCAAGCAGGAATCTGCCCAGTAAACCGAGCCGTGATTCATACCCCTCCAGTTTCCTGTCTATTCTCTTTACCAGATCAAATGCAGCCTGTCTGGAGCATCCAAATTCATCAGATATCTCTGAATAATTCATATCATCAAAGATTGCCGCTGAATATACATTTCTTTGATGTTCATTCAGCAGTTCTCCATAAAAATCATATAAAAGAGTTTTTCTTAACCTCTCATCCATAGTGCAAAGTAATTCTCCTTTACAACATGAGTATAGTAACAAAGAAAGTACTACGTGTCAAGTATTTTTACTTTGCTTTATTT
>DOVG01000238.1:745-2644 GCA_003520205.1 Lachnospiraceae bacterium | reverse complement strand
ATATTTTAACATCTCAATAATTCATATATATCGATACTTTAAAATTTAATACTATGATGTGGGTGTCAAAAGTACCTTTTTGACACCATATGACATACGGATTGCTCCATTTCTTACGAAATTCTCGCAATCCTAGAAACACTCAGAAACCGCTAGTTTTCTACGAAAACTGCTATTTCCTCGTGTTTCAGCGTGTCATAAGGTCAAGCTGCTTTTCCTGCAAGCAGGAACGCAGTTTGACTTTTGACACTTATGTCATATTATTCTGAAAATAAGATTACTTCTTATTCTCTTTCTTAAGCTCGTTCATCTTCATAGCACGAACCTTAAGTGGAAGACCCCAAAGTGTGATGAAGCCTTCTGCATCATGATGATCATACATGTCACCAGTTGTAAATGATGCAAGTGATTCACTGTAAAGTGAATATGGAGAAGTTGTACCTGCTTTGATGATGTTACCTTTGTAGAGTCGAAGTTTAACTTCACCGGTTACATACTGCTGAGTTACATCAACAAAAGCTGATATAGCCTCACGAACAGGAGTAAACCATTTGCCTTCATATACTATGCTTGCAAGCTTGCTTCCGAGATCCTTCTTAAGAGCGATAGTGTCACGGTCAAGAACAAGCTCTTCAAGCTGCTGATGAGCTTCCATAAGAATTGTTCCACCAGGAGTCTCGTATACTCCACGGCTCTTCATACCAACAACTCTGTTCTCAACGATATCAACGATTCCGATACCATGCTTTCCGCCGATGGTATTAAGCTCACGAATGACATCAGCAACCTTCATTTTCTTACCATTAAGAGATACAGGCATACCTTTCTCAAAATCAATTGTAAGCTCTACATCTTCATCAGGTGCTTTCTCAGGTGTTACTCCAAGAACAAGCATATGATCAAAGTTAGGAGCCTGTGCAGGATCTTCAAGCTCAAGTCCTTCATGGCTTATATGCCATATATTTCTATCACGACTGTAGGACTGATCTGTTCCAAAAGGAAGATTGATACCATGAGCCTTACAATACTCAATCTCAGCCTCACGTGAATCCATCTGCCATCTGTCATCTCTCCATGGAGCAATAACCTTAATATCAGGAGCAAGAGCCTTGATTCCAAGCTCAAATCTTATCTGATCATTTCCCTTACCGGTAGCACCGTGACATATAGCAACTGCATTTTCCTTACGGGCTATCTCTACAAGCTTAGCGGCGATAGCAGGTCTTGCCATGGCAGTACCCATAAGGTACTTATGCTCATATACAGCGCCGGCCTGAACACATGGCATGATATAATTTTCACAGAGATCATCAACGACATCTTCTATATAAAGCTTAGCAGCTCCTGAGAGACGTGCACGCTCTTCAAGACCATCAAGCTCTTCGCCCTGACCGCAGTCTATACAGCAACAGATAACCTCATAACCATATGTTTCCTTTAACCACGGAATTACCGCAGTTGTGTCAAGTCCGCCTGAATAGGCTAAAACAACTTTATCCATGTTTACCGTCCTCTTTTCTATAATAAGTTCTTCTTTTAGGCTACAAAAATTGCCACACCTAATAATAACTTATATTATGCAAAAAGAAAAGCATTCTTTGATTTTTTGTGTGCATTTCTTGTCACATTACAATACTTATGTTACAATAACCCATAGCGCTTTGTTATGCTTTCGACTTTGTAAAAGTTCCATTAGCTTAATTACAGAGTGCTGAGATATTAAAGCGAAAAGGAGAAAAGAAAAATGGCAAAGAAACCGTATTACATTACAACTGCAATTGCCTATGCCTCAGGAAAGCCTCATATAGGCAACACTTATGAAATCGTACTTGCTGACAGTATAGCAAGATACAAGAGATTTATTGGTTATGATGTCAGATTCCAGACAGGAACAGATGA
>DOVG01000238.1:0-680 GCA_003520205.1 Lachnospiraceae bacterium | reverse complement strand
CATGGACAGAAGATTGAGACAAAGGCGTTCGAAGAACTGAGTACTCCTAAGGAATTTGTAGACGAAAAGGCTGCAGAGATCAAACGTATATGGGATTTGATGAATACATCTTATGATAAGTTTATCAGAACCACAGACGAGGATCATGAGAAGCAGATACAGAAGATATTTAAGAAGCTCTATGATCAGGGCGATATATATAAAGGATCTTATGATGGACTCTACTGTACACCTTGTGAGTCTTTCTGGACAAAGTCACAGCTGGTTGATGGCTGTTGTCCTGACTGCGGAAGACCTGTAAAAGAGGCTTCTGAAGAAGCATATTTCTTTAAAATGAGCAAATATGCTCCAAGACTTATCAAGTATATAGAGGATCATCCTGAATTTATACAGCCGGAAGCAAGAAAGAATGAAATGGTTAATACATTTCTTAAACCGGGACTTCAGGATCTCTGTGTATCCAGAACCTCATTTAAGTGGGGTACACCTGTAGACTTCGATCCTAAGCACGTTGTTTACGTATGGATAGATGCACTTTCAAACTATATTACCGGACTTGGCTATGATGCAGATGGTAATTCAGATGAAATGTATAAAAAATACTGGCCGGCAGACCTGCATCTGATAGGTAAGGATATCCTTAGATTCCATACCATTTACTGGCCTATCATGCTTATGGC
>DOVG01000202.1 GCA_003520205.1 Lachnospiraceae bacterium | reverse complement strand
ATATTTTAACATCTCAATAATTCATATATATCGATACTTTAAAATTTAATACTATGATGTGGGTGTCAAAAGTACCTTTTTGACACCATATGACATACGGATTGCTCCATTTCTTACGAAATTCTCGCAATCCTAGAAACACTCAGAAACCGCTAGTTTTCTACGAAAACTGCTATTTCCTCGTGTTTCAGCGTGTCATAAGGTCAAGCTGCTTTTCCTGCAAGCAGGAACGCAGTTTGACTTTTGACACTTATGTCATAATTTAAATTATACTAATTAAACCGGATTATTACAAGAATTAAGTTGTAAGATTAATGACATCATTTGAGCTGTGTGCTATACTTTTTGTTTAGTGGTTACGAATAAAGTAAAAAAGGGGAAAGATATGAGTGAGTGTCTTTTCAAG
The DNA here is from genome assembly GCA_003520205.1 of Lachnospiraceae bacterium. Lineage (GTDB taxonomy): Bacteria > Bacillota > Clostridia > Lachnospirales > Lachnospiraceae > Eubacterium_Q. The sequence goes on along the minus strand of DOVG01000202.1, from coordinate 5,144 downwards.
GTTACAGCAGGACCGGCTATGTCCGGAAAAACCTACAAGCTTTGTAAAAATGTTCTGCAGGAAGCATATAAGCATCCTGACCAGAGCTTTATAATAGTGATACCTGACCAGATAGGAAATGCGTATGAGAAGAAGCTTATTGAAATGAATAATGAGCTCTATGGACGTCCCGGTTTCATGAATATAGATGTAATCGGTTTTAATCGTCTGGCTTTCAGGATATTTGAAGACATGAGTGTGCCTGTCTCTTCTGTGCTTGAAGAGTATGAAAAGAGCATGCTTATTCGTGTTACTCTTGGCGAGCTTGCAGATAAGCTGCTGGTATATAAGAGAAGTATTGACAGAAGCGGATTTATAAAGGAACTGAAGTCACTTATATCGGAGTTTATCCAGTACGATATAAGCCTTGAAGATATAGATAAGCTGATAGAATTTAAAGATTCAAAGAGAATGAATCCGGCACTGGTTGCAAAGCTTAAGGATATAAAAATGATATATGGCAAGTTTCTGGAGCTCCTTTCAGTAAGAGAATCCGGACTTTCAGAGGAAAGACTCAAGATGCTTGCAAGAGTCCTTGGAACTGATGAGAAATGTCGTATAACAGATGGAACTGTTTTTGTATTTGATGAATATAGAGGCTATACTCCGGATCAGCTTCGGGTTATAGGTGCGCTGTCGAAGAGAGCGAAGGAACTTAGCTTCAGTATCTGTATCGAGCCGGATATTATCAGAAAGAATATAGAATTAAAAACACACGATATATTCTATCAGAGCCAGAAAATGTTAAAGAGCCTTCAGGAGGTTATCGGAATAAAGCCGACTGTAGTATATATGGCTGGTGATATGAAATGTCCACCTATGTTAACACATTTGAAGAAGCATATGCTGCGTTTTCCGATTAGTGAGTATACAGGTGAAGATATTAATTCTCCTGATGCATCCCTTCAGATAAGCTGTATGAAGGATACAGAATCAGAAATCAGAGTAATAGCTGAGGATATACGAAGCTTCATAAAGGCAGGATATAGATACAAGGATATAGCAGTAGTATCAGGAGATATCGAATCCTTTGATGATCTGGCCGGTGGAATATTTGAAGAGTATGGTATACCTTACTTCGTTGATTATAACCGAAAGCTGAAGAAGAATCCTTTTACCCAGGCACTTATAAAAGCTTTGGATATAGTAGACAGGGATTATGATTATGCAGGTGTATTTGGGCTTATAAAGACCGGAGTTCTTGATCTGGACAGCTATGCGGCTGACAACCTGGAGAACTATGCTTTAAGAAGTGGACTAAGGGGATATAGACTTTGGAATCAGGATATAGTTTATAAGGGTAAGAATCATAGTGATGATATTCTGGCCAAATACGAAGGAATGAACTATGTAAGAAAATCCATAGTCGATATAATGAAGCCATTTGATGGACTTAGTAAGAAGACACATAAAGTAAAAGACTATATAAATGCCATAAGAGTCTTTATGCAGCAGTGTGATTTTGAGAAGAAGATAGAGGCTTCCTCTGAATTTATAGAAGCAAATGGAATATATGGCGATGCCAGAGCTATGAGAAGTCTGTGGGGGGTACTCGGCAGACTGTTAGATGAGACGGAGGATTTCCTTGGTGAAACTTCCATGGATATACATGATTTCAGTGAGATACTTGAGTCAGGAATAAATGAGATAAGTATCGGAGTCATTCCTCCTACGCTTGACAGCGTTATGGTTATGGATATGACTAGATCCAGAATACTTGAAACTAAGATTATGTTTTTTGCTAATATAACCGATGGAGTGGTTCCACCGGCAACTTCATCAGGAGGGCTTATCTCGGATAAGGACAAGCTTGTTATAGATGGAATCTTCGATGAGCTTAAAGAAGGAAAACATCTGTCGGATCACGGTATAGAGAAAAGGGTAAATGACTTATTTATCCTGTATCAGCTGATGTCAAAACCAACAGATCATCTTAGACTAAGTTATCCGGCAAAGGATATGTCAGATGTGGCTGCGTCGCCATCTTATATAATAGGCAGGATAATGAGACTATATCCCGGAATTGAAGTCAGAAAGAGAAGTGTAACCCCACTCTTAGGTACACTTCAGTCAGACAGGCTTGACTACATATATGGTTTACGGGATATATTGGAACAGCTTCATGATAGTGAGGATAGAGAGATTTCACCTGAGAATCAGGATATACTTACGGATATAGCCATATATGACAGATATAGTGAGGGTGTTACCGAGCAGATAAAAAAAGGACTTAACTTTTCTAATGCGGCTGGAAGCATATCTATGGATATCATGAAGAATCTGACGCTTAAGCTTTCAGTATCTAAAATGGAATCCTATATGACCTGCCCGTATTCATATTTTATGCAGTATGTTCTTGGGCTTCAGGAACGTCCTGAAAAGAAGATAGAGTACTATGATATAGGTAATATCATACATAAAGCTCTGGAATGTACCGTAAATGATATGATGACAGAACATGAAAATGACTGGAATAAGATAGGTGATGATGAGCTTAAGACCATTATGTCACATCATTTAGATGAAGCCTGGAATGAATACAGAAGTAATGAAATAGCTGATATAAGTGGTAAAACTGAAGCAGTTGCTGATAATCTGCGACTTCTATCAGACAGAACCATACTTACACTGAAGGAACATATCACTAAGGGAAATCTTCTTCCACAGTATACAGAACAGCAGTTTTCTGTTCAGTTTGAGGCTGAGAGACCTGATAAAGAAAAGGTTCCTATTACGATTCTCGGGAAGATAGACAGAATAGATACGAAGAGTGAGGAAGGTAAGACATATATAAGAATAATTGATTATAAAACGGGTTCTGAAAGCTTTGATCCACAAAGGATAAAAGAAGGTACCCAGCTGCAGTTATCCTTATATACACATTTGATAAAGAAGATACTGACAGACAGATTGAAGGATACAGAAGTTATTCCTGTTGGAATGTATTATTATCATGTAGCTAATCCTGTGGTTGGTGCTCCATCAGAGTTTACTCTCCAGAAAAAATATAATGGAGATGAAGCACAGGCTGAAAGAGATGAGATATTAAAACAGCTTAAACTGAGCGGTGTGTCAGATGCTGAACCCAAAACAATGCTGAATCTTCACGATTCAGGTATGGTCAGCGATGAGTCCGGACAGATAATACGTGACAGCCAGATTATACCTGTGGGTGTTAACAAGGATGGAGAATATAAAGCAGGTGCAGTTGTTGCAGATAAGGACAGCTTTGATGCTATAGGTGAGTATAGCATGAGGAAGATGAAGGAAGGAGCAGACAGAATACTTGCAGGTTCCTTTGAGAAGAGTCCTATAAAGTATAATGGACAACAGGGTAGTGCATGTGCTTATTGCAGCTACAAGCCTGTGTGCAGGTTCGGAAAAATGGCAGGTCATGAGAGAAAGATTCCAAAGGCTGCAGGAACTGTCAGAGATCAGATAAAGGAGCTTAAATAGATGCCGGAATGGAATGAAGCCCAGCAGGAGGTGCTGGATAGTATAAAGGATCATCAGAATATACTGGTATCAGCAGCTGCAGGTTCGGGTAAGACAGCTGTTCTTGTTGAGCGTATTATCAGAACGGTTCTGGAAGGAAAGGCTGATATAGATGAAATACTGGTAGTTACATTTACCAGAGCGGCAGCTTCACAGATGAAGGCCAAAATAATAGCAGCACTCGAGAAAGCAGTTTCAGAAAAGGCAGACAGTAATCTGACCAAACAGCTTATGCTTGCAGAGAGTGCAGATATAATGACCATCGACAGCTTCTGCCATAAGATAGTTAAGGAGAATTTTCAGGTTGCCGGCGTAGATCCGGCATTTGATATATATGACAAAGAGGAGATAGTTCTTCTCACGGAGGATGTGCTTGATGAAGTGATGGATGCACATTATCGTGATGACGAGGTCTTTAGAGACTTATCACGTTTTCTTATGAAGAAGAATCTGAATGATGATGAGCTGAGAGGATATATACTTAATATATCCAGAATCGCAGACAGCTTTGCAGATCCTTCCAGGTGGCTGGATGAAGCCGGAAATGAATATGATGCATTAAGAGAAAGAGGAACTACTAAATGGATAGAGGAATATAAGAAATATATAAAGACCCTCACACAGGGATATTATGAGTATTCCAGGAAGCTTGCAGATAAGATGCTGGAAGAGTTAGGTCAGGTAGATACTGAAACTGCCCAGAAGCTGTATGATATGTATATTTCTGATGCAATGATCATGAGAACTATATCTGAACAGGATAGTCTTCTTAAAATGTCAGATGCATCAAAAACAAAATGGAAGAATTTTCCAAGAAAACAGGCAGTGGAAGCCCTTGATGAGGAGAGAGTTAAAAGGCTGACTAATGAAAGGGATACCTTGAAACAGTCAGTAAAGACGATATATAGCGAAGAAGAACTTCAGAAAGAGATAGAAACTTCAGCCAAGTATATCAAATGTCTTGTGACTGTAGTATCAGAGTTCAGAGAGGCTTTACTAAAGGAAAAAGAAAAATGTGGAAAATATGAATTCAGTGATATCAGCCACGCAGCATACAGGGTTCTTTATGATACTGAAAAGAACTGTCCTTCTGAAACAGGAAGAAGAATGGCGGATATCTACAAATATATCTATATAGATGAATATCAGGATAGTAATGACCTTCAGGAAAATGTGATAAATGCTGTTGCCAGAAGAGATGCAGATGGATATATAAATAATGTATTCATGGTTGGAGATATAAAACAGAGTATTTACCGATTTCGTCTGGCAAGACCTGATCTTTTTGCAGAGAAGGCGGATAACTATGTCAATGGAGAAGGTGGCCGGCTTATTTCACTGAATATGAATTACCGCTCAAGAAAAGAGGTACTGGACGCAACTAATTTTGTTTTTCGGGAGATAATGAACAGGCAATTCGGAGGTATAGACTATGATGAGAATGCTGAACTTCATACTCCGGATATAGCATCTTATCAAACTAATTATCCTGAGGCTGGACCGTCAGATAATATTTCCGGTATTCCTGAACTGATACTCATAAATAAAACCAGGGAAGAGGGTGAAGGAGAGACTGAACTATCCTCCGAGGAACAGGAAGCTACAGTTAT
>DOVG01000295.1 GCA_003520205.1 Lachnospiraceae bacterium | reverse complement strand
AACCTTCCTGGTTAAATTATATCATTAAGGGGTTGTATTTACCATTTAAAATTTGTATTATAGATAGAAAATGTTTTTTAAAAGGTGCTTTTGACACCTACGTCTTTTTATGAATAAAATAAGGAAGGAACGGGATATGAATTACGACGACGCAGAAAAAGACCTGGAATTGATAAGAAGAGAAAAAGAAAAAAGGGCAAGAGAGCTTGAACTTCTGGAGCGAGAAGAGCTAAGGCGAATACAAGAGATTGAAAGAAATAAGAAAAGAAAGAGAACTTATGATCCGGATCAACTGGTAAGCGATGAACGCTATACTGAAAGTTATGATGATTATGATGACGATGAGGATTATGAAGAGAGCTACGAAGAGGCTGAAGCCAGAGAGCTTAGACGCGAGAGACGTGAGAAAGAAGGAATCAGGCAGGAGAAGCAGAGAACAAAAAATGCTAAAAAAGAACTGAAGAAAAGAAATAAGAAACATCATTTTTTAAGAAATCTTATTATAATCGTTCTGGTTATATTGATGATTTTTGTAGCTGCTTTATGGAATATTACGAAAAGATTTGAACATCTTGATACTGAAGTATCTAAAAGACCGATGGCAATGAAAGGCTCGGTTGTTAACATACTACTGATAGGTCAGGATGCCAGAGATGGCGAATCAGGACAGAGAACAGACAGTATGATTCTTCTGTCGGTTAATACTAAAAAGAATAGTGTAGCAATGACATCTATAATGAGAGATACGTATGTGGAAATACCGGGATATGGCGGTGACAGAATTAATGCTGCGTATGTATATGGAGGGATTGATCTGTTAGATCAGACTATAGAAGAGAATTTTGATATAAAGATTGATGGAAATGCAATGGTTGATTTTGATGGATTTCTGGAAGCTATGACTGCCGTTGGAAGTATGAAGATGACGCTTACAGCGGAAGAGGCTGAATATATGAATGCAAATCCGGGCTTTGGGTCAAATAATGATGCTTCAGATGAAGTCTGGGATCTTCATGAAGGAGAAAATGTACTTACGCCAAGTCAGCTTCTTGCATATTCAAGAATAAGATATGTGGGTAATTCGGACTGGGATAGAACTGAAAGACAGAGAAGAGTTATATCCGGTTCAGTTTCAAAAGTAAAGCATGGTCATCTTATCAGTGGATATAAGATGGCATATAAGGCTGCACCTAGTATTACTACAGATATAAAAACACTTGGAATGCTTAGAATAGCATTTGGTATTATAGCTGGTGGAGATATGAAGAGTCATATAATTCCTGTTGAGGATACCTACTACGGAGATAATATCAATGGAATGGATGTATTAGTACCTGATCTTGATAAGAATAGAGAATATCTTCAGAAGTACATAAACGGAGAGGATTAAACCTGATATCTGCTATATCTCTTAATAGTGGAATAAATAAGAAAGGGTGATGTGTCAAGCATATGACATATCACCCCTTCTTATTTATATTAAATCATTAAACTATCTAAAGAATTCCAAGTGACATAAGTAACAGAATTACTAGAAGTAATGGAGAAATAAATTTGATCATTACAATGTAAAGTGGTTTACGTCCGAATCTTTCACCATTTTTGGTAAGTTCTTCTATTACTGTTTTAGGCTTTACTATCCAACCTACAAGAATACATGTTCCTATGGCAACTACAGGCATCAATACATTGTTACTGATGTAATCCATAATATCCAGTATCTGAGCAACAGAACCATTTGGAAGTTTTACTTCAAAGTACAGTACATTGTATCCGAGACATACTATTACTGCGATTATCAGAGCAAGTATTGATTCGATGATAGTAGCCTTTTGTCTGGACATTCCAAATCTATCGATAAGGCTTGATACTATAGCTTCCAGTATTGAGATAGCACTTGTTATAGCGGCAAAAAGTACCATTGCAAAGAACAGGGTTCCAACTATATTTCCTATAGGTCCCATAGCTACAAAGATTTTAGGGAGTGCTACAAACATAAGAGAAGGACCGGCTGCCATACCATCTGTTCCCATGAATACATAAACAGCAGGAATTATCATTATACCGGCAAGAAATGCAACTGCTGTATCGAATATTTCTATCTGATTAACTGCTTTAACAAGATTATCTTCATCTTTTACATAAGAACCATATGCAATCATGATTCCCATGGCAACTGACAGACTGTAGAAAAGCTGCCCCATAGCATCCATTATTACCATACCCAGGCTTTTAAATGTCATTCCCTTGAAATTAGGGATAAACAGTACTTTAAGTCCCTGAAGTCCGGTAACCTTTACTCCGGCATCATTTGTAGACTTTAATGTAAGGGAGTAAATAGCTATACCTATTACAAGCACGAGAAGAACCGGCATAATAATTTTAGAGAATCTTTCGATTCCGCCTTCTACACCTACGTAGATTATAACTGCGCATACCAGAAGAAAGATAAGAAGCATAACAATTGGCTCATACTGAGCTGTTATGAAGCCGGTGAAGTATGTGTCTTCGGCAGTTTTGATACCCTGACCGGTTAAGAAAGCTATAAAGTATTTAAGTACCCATCCGCCTATTACACAGTAGTATGGCATGATCATAAAAGGTACTATACTGGCAAAAATTCCTAACCAACCCCAGCCTTTCTTTAATTTACTGTAAGCTGTTAGCGGACTTTGTTTTGTCTTTCTGCCTATAGCGGTTTCGGATGTAAGCATTGTGAAGCCAAATGTAATGGCAAGAATAAGATATACAAGCAGGAAGATACCGCCTCCGTCTCTTGCGGCCAGATATGGGAATCTCCATATATTTCCCAGACCGACTGCACTACCTGCGGCAGCAAGAACGAAACCTATTGATCCTTTAAAAGAACCTCTGTTTGTTTTTTCCATTTTATGTTACTCCTCCAAGAAACGTAATATTACTATTGTAGTAATGCCTTAGATATTTGTCAAATTCTAAAAGCGTATTTATATGAATAATTTTACATTTTTCAAAAAGTGTAAAAAAATAGTTTATACTTTATAATTAATAGACGTAGGTGTCAAAAGTACCTTTTAACACCATATGACATACGGATTGCTCCATTTCTTACGAAATTCTCGCAATCCTAGAAACACTCAGAAACCGCTAGTTTTCTACGAAAACTGCTATTTCCTCGTGTTTCAG
>DOVG01000244.1 GCA_003520205.1 Lachnospiraceae bacterium | reverse complement strand
TGAACTGTGACAGCTGTGATGAACCAAAGAACTCCTTAACTGCTGCAGTAACAGGCTTGATATTAATCAGAGACTGAGGCGTAAGTGTCTCAATATCCTGTGTCTGCATTCTCTCTCTTACAACTCTTTCAAGTCTTGAGAGACCTATACGATACTGATTCTGAAGAAGCTCTCCAACTGACTTAATACGTCTGTTTCCTAAGTGGTCGATATCATCATCTGTACCAACCTCGTATTCAAGATGCATATTATAGTTAATTGAAGCAAGTATATCTTCTTTAGTTATATGCTTAGGAATAAGCTCTGTTATATTAGCTTTAATAGCCTCTTTAAGCTCTTCCTCATCATCATACTCTTCAAGCAGCTGAGCAAGAACAGGATAATAAACAAGCTCTGTTATTCCAAGTTCTTCAGCTGTTACTCCAGGTAATCTATCCTCAATCCATGGTTCAATATGTACCATCATGTTGGAAAGAACCTTTACATTTGCCATTTCAGTCTGAACTATAACATGATCAACTGCAGCATCCTGAATAATCTGAGCAGCTTCCTTTGTTATAATTTCACCCTGCGCAAAGAGAACCTCACCTGTAAGAGGATCTATTACATCCTCAGCAAGAATGAAGTTTACTATACGGCTTGTAAGTGAAAGCTTCTTATTGAATTTAAAACGTCCTACGCGAGCGAGATCATATCTTCTCTGATCAAAGAACATAGCGTTGATAAGGCTCTCTGCACTTTCAACTGCTAAAGGCTCACCCGGTCTTAATTTCTTGTAAAGTTCAAGAATACCTTCTTCGTAACTCTTAGAAGGATCTTTCTCGAAAGATGCTCTGATCTTCGGTTCATCACCAAACAGACTGAGTATCTCTTCATCTGTTCCAATACCCATAGAACGTATAAGCACGGTAACCGGAACTTTTCTGTTTCTATCGACTTTTACATAGAATACGTCATTTGCGTCAGTTTCATATTCAAGCCAAGCACCACGATTAGGAATAACCTGACAGGAATAAAGTGTCTTACCAGTCTTATCTCTACCTATAGTATAGTAGATACCAGGTGAACGAACGAGCTGACTTACAATAACTCTTTCAGCACCATTTATGACGAAAGTACCAGTTTCTGTCATAAGCGGCATGTCACCCATAAATACCTCATGCTGATTAATCTCGCCTGTTTCATTGTTGATAAGACGAACATTAACCTTAAGTGGAGCAGAATAAGTAGCATCACGCTCTTTACACTCCTCAATAGAATACTTCTTGTCCTCTTCAAAAAGCTTGTAATCAACAAACTCAAGACTGAGCTTACCTGTAAAATCAGTAATAGGACTGATATCGCTAAAGGCCTCATTCAGACCTTCCTCGAGGAACCACTTATAAGAGTCAACCTGTACTCCGATAAGGTTCGGCATATCAAGAACTTCCTGACCACTGGCATAGCTCATACGAATGTTCTTACCAGACTTAATGGGACGCATTCTGTAATTTTCCATATGACGTATTACACCTCTCGCTTAATATTCATCATATGACTAAAAGCGTATTACGGCGCATAAAACACCCTCCTATGCATTCTTACTGCATAGTAATCCACTTTAGCCTATAATGACAATTTACAAGTCTAACATTTTTTCAAAAAAAAATCAAGGAGTTTTTTTACTCCTTGATTTAAGCGCTATTACTTATGTTTTTTATGAAAACTTCTATAAGAATGATTTTTTTCTAACTTATATCCTCTATACTTTGCAAGTTCACTAACCGTGACCAGCTGATATCCTTTTTTTCTAAGTGCCGGTATGATTCTGAGCGCCGCATCTTTTGTAGAACCATGAATATCATGCATAAGAACTATATCACCATCACTAACTTCGTTCATAACACATGAATAAGTCTTATCCGCACTCAATGTATCCCAGTCCATGGTATCTATATTCCACAGTATATTCGGTTTACCCGCAGCTGCCAGTGTTCTCGCTCCTTCTCCACCATACGGTGTTCGCATCAGTTTAGGTTTCTTACCAAGAATATTTTTTATATGAGCATCTGTGCTATCTATCTGAGCACTTATTTCATCATCAGTAAGACTCGGCAGAAAAGGATGGTCCCATGAATGATTTCCTATCTCACAGCCTATCTTGTCAGCATACTTAAGGGTACTCTTATAATTATCAACATTCATTCCAACTACGAAAAATGTAGCTCTGGAATTATTCTTCTTAAGGCATTTTAATATAGTCTTCGTATATGGTCCCGGCCCGTCATCAAATGTAATTGCAACCATTTTCTTAGTAGGGTCTACTGTTGAAGAAAACACTTTACACCCGGTACTTTTCTTACTCTCTGCTTCAAAACCATTCAGCTTGCTAACTGCAACTACCTTATATGTATAATACTTATCCTTCTTTATCTTCTTATCTTTATAACTGGAAAATCTTGTTTTTCCAATCTTCTTGTATTTACCTTTTTCAGTTTTTCTGTAGATTTTATAATACGAAGCCTTTTTGACCTTTTTCCATGTAAGCTTAATATACTTTTTTTCATTATATTTAGCCTTCAGTCTGGTCGGCTTCGCCGGCGTTTTCGGTTTTTTTACTTCAGTTGTCACTTCTGTAGACGGTTGGACAGTAACACTTTCAGTAGACTGCTCTTCAGAAGAAACTGTTGTCTGGTCTGTTGATGGCGTATCTCCGGCTCTGTCAGAGACTGCATATACATCATTAACATTAATAACTGCAATAAAAAAAATCAAAAGCAATAAATAGATAATAACATTTTTTAAAAATTTGAAATTACATATATTCTTTTTCATTTTTTCGCCTGTCTCATATTTTATTACTTTCTATATATTTTATGACGTAGGTGTCAAAAGTACCTTTTAACACCATATGACATACGGATTGCTCCATTTCTTACGAAATTCTCGCAATCCTAGAAACACTCAGAAACCGCTAGTTTTCTACGAAAACTGCTATTTCCTCGTGTTTCAGCGTGTCATAAGGTCAAGCTGCTTTTCCTGCAAGCAGGAACGCAGTTTGACTTTTGACACTTATGTCATTTATTTAACAATTATAGATTATAC
>DOVG01000056.1 GCA_003520205.1 Lachnospiraceae bacterium | reverse complement strand
TAGAAAGATATCTGTACAGATTGTCTCAGACTACAGTACTGATGAGACAGGTGAGCAGCACTGTAAAGTGTAATTATGAGGTTTCAACTATGGAACGACTTTCAGAACTTACAGACAGTATCATGGACAGCGTTATAGATCTGGAAGGTGCGCTTGCTGAGTTTAAAACGCTGGAAGATGTATTCAGGTCATCAGAATTTGTAAGAGACGAGATGCTTCCAAAGATGGATGTGCTTAGAAAATATGTAGATGAAGCAGAAATGCTCACATCTCAGAGAGACTGGCCATTCCCAAGTTATGGACAGCTTCTGTTCAGTGTTAATTAGTTCATAAGTTATACAAAGGAGAAAAAAGAAATGTCAAATGAAATTCCGTACAAAATCTATCTGAAAGAAAGTGAAATGCCTGATTCATGGTATAACTTAAGAGCAGATATGAAGGTTAAACCTGCACCACTGCTTAACCCTGGAACGGGAAAACCTCTTACAGCTGAAGAACTTACACCTATCTTCTGTGAAGAACTGGTAAAGCAGGAGCTGGATGATACTACACCATATATAGCTATTCCTGAAGAAATCAGAGAATTCTATAAGATGTATAGACCATCTCCACTTGTAAGAGCTTATTGTCTTGAGAAAAAACTGGGTACACCGGCGAAGATTTATTACAAGTTTGAAGGAAATAATACAAGCGGAAGCCATAAGCTTAATTCTGCTATAGCTCAGGCATATTATGCTAAGAAGCAGGGGCTTAAGGGTGTTACAACTGAGACCGGAGCCGGTCAGTGGGGAACAGCGCTTTCTATGGCTTGTTCATATTTTGATCTGGACTGCAAGGTATTTATGGTTAAGGTTTCTTATGAGCAGAAACCTTTTAGAAGAGAAGTTATGAGAACATATGGTGCAAGTGTTACTCCTTCACCATCAGAAACTACAGAAGTAGGCAAGAAGATACTTGCTGAACATCCGGGAACAACAGGAAGTCTTGGCTGTGCCATATCAGAAGCTGTTGAAGTGGCTACAAAGAATCCCGGATACAGATATGTTCTTGGTAGCGTGCTTAATCAGGTACTGCTTCATCAGTCTGTTATTGGTCTTGAGACAAAGGCTGCACTTGATAAGTATGGTATTAAACCTGATATGATAATCGGATGTGCAGGAGGCGGTTCGAATCTGGGCGGTCTTATTGCTCCATTTATGGGAGAAAAGCTTAGAGGAGAGGCTGATTACAGAATCATTGCTGTTGAGCCTGCTTCATGTCCAAGCTTTACTAGAGGTACATATGCTTATGATTTCTGTGATACAGGAATGATTTGTCCGCTTGCCAAGATGTATACACTTGGAAGCAGTTTCATACCTTCACCGAATCATGCAGGAGGTCTTAGATTCCATGGAATGAGTTCAACTCTTTCTCAGCTGTATCATGATGGTTATATGGAAGCCAGAAGTGTTGAGCAGACTGCTGTATTTGAAGCAGCTGAACAGTTTGCAAGAGTAGAGGGAATCCTTCCTGCACCAGAGAGCTCACATGCCATAAGAGCTGCTATAGATGAGGCTCTTAAGTGTAAAGAGACAGGTGAAGAAAAGACTATTGTATTTGGTCTTACAGGAACAGGATACTTCGATATGGTTGCTTATGAGAAGTATAATGATGGAAATATGACAGATTATATACCTTCAGATGAAGATATTGCTGCATCAATTGCAAAGCTTCCAAAGGTTGAAGGATAGAGATAATTTAATGACACCTGAGGGGAAACCTTCAGGTGTTATTTATAAATCACTGAGGCATTAGATGAATATAAGAAGGGAGACTTAAAAATGAGATATCCTGAACCTCTTAAAAAGGGAGGAACTATAGGCTTCATAGCTCCATCATTTGGATGTGCTATAGAACCGTATAAAACCAGATTTGAAAATGCTATCAGACTATTTGAACAAATGGGATATAAGATCTGGTTGGGACCGAACTGCTATAGTGATTCGGGAATAGGCATAAGTAATAAGCCTTCTTTATGTGGAGCTGAACTGAATGCTGCAATGACTGATTCCGGAGCTGATTCAGATGTGATAATTACCTGTGGCGGCGGAGAACTGATGTGCGAGGTAGTACCTTTTATAGACTTTGATGCCATTAAGAAGAGCCGTCCTAAATGGTATATGGGATATTCTGATAATACGAATTATGTATTTCTTTCGGCTGTTCTTGCGGATACAGCAGCTATATATGGTCCGTGTGCTCCTGCATTTGGAAGAGAGCCATGGCATAAATCCGTGGAAGATGCATTTAAACTTCTTTCAGGAGAAATTGATACTGTTACAGGCTATGATATGTGGGAGAAGGAAGAGTATGATGAAGACTCCGATGACTTCAGTGAAAAGAGTCAGGCGGAAACAGATCCGCTTACACCGTATCAGGTAAATGAGAGAACAGTTAATCAGTACTATCTTCCTGAAAATAATAATGGCACAGTATCAGGAGATGATTTTAAGGAGAGAATCGAGATTAAAGGCAGACTTTTGGGAGGATGTCTGGATCTGCTTTCACTTCTGGTAGGAACAAAGTATGACAGAGTAAATGAATTTCTTGAGAAGTATAGAGATGATGGTATCATCTGGTTTATAGAATCCTGTGACCTGGATATGCTGTCTATGAGAAGAGCGCTCTGGCAGATGAGAGAAGCCGGGTGGTTCAGATATGTGAAGGGATTTATGTTCGGAAGACCTTTACATTTCGGAGAAGAAGCACTTGGAGTAAATCAGTATAGTGCCGTAACAGATATACTTAAAGAGCTTAATGTTCCGATTGTTATGGACCTTGATATAGGACATCTGCCTCCTATGATGCCGATTATATGTGGGACTCTTGCAGATGTCAGTTTCACTGGAAATATGACTCAGATCAGATATGATTTTGAGGATAAGAATAATTCATCAGAAGATAAAATAGACAACAAGTCAGATGATATCAAAGTGTTTGACAGGGAGAAGGATAGTGTTCTTGCAGATTTTCTTGAACATAACAGAAAATCCGAAGCTGTGTGCTATGTAGATGGAAGCTTTGATAAAGCATCAGGCAGATATGCATGTGGTGTAATACTTCTTCATAATGGACAACTGATAGAGATATCGAAGAGTTTTCAGGATGAAGAATTGAAAACGATGTGGAATGTTGCCGGAGAGATAGAAGGTTCCATGCATGCCATAAAGTACTGCGTGGATCATGGTATAAAAAGTCTTGATATGTACTATGACTATGAGGGAATAGAGAAATGGGCTGTAGGACTCTGGAAGACTAATAAAGAGGGAACAAAGGCTTATAAGAGATTCTACGATGAAGCTGCTAAAGAACTAACGGTACATTTTCATAAGGTAAAAGGACATTCGGGTAATATGGGAAATGATAAAGCGGATGAACTTGCCAGAGCAGCGCTTGGAATATAATAGATATGTAAAGTTTTTTCATGACAGGATGAAAGGATGAGATATGTATATACATGGATTGCAGAAAATGACATTACTTGATTTTCCGGGAAAAGTGGCGTGTACTGTTTTTCTTGGAGGATGTGATATGAGATGTCCCTTCTGTCATAACTGGGAGCTTGTAGATATGTCGGCTCAGGCAGTGATGGATGATACTGAACTGATATCTTTTCTTGAAGGAAGAGTAGGGCTTCTGGATGGAGTTGCCTTTACGGGCGGAGAGCCTCTTATGAGAAAAGATCTTGCTGAAGTGATGAAGAAAATCAGGGATATGGGATTTCTGATAAAGCTGGATACAAATGGAAATCATCCTGATGAGCTTAAGAAGATTCTGGAAGAAGGACTTGTGGATTATGTGGCAATGGATGTTAAGAATTCACCGGAGAGATATGGTGAAACCATAGGACTTCCGGGATTTGATATTTCCAGAATAAGAGAAAGTATAGAGTACCTGATTAGTAATGGTAAAAGTCAGGATGATGCTGCAGGGTTTGACTACGAATTCAGAACTACAGTTGTCAAGCAGTTTCATAATGAGGATTCATTTAAAGGTATAGCACAACTGATTAAGGGAGCGGGCAGATATTATCTTCAGGAATTCGTTGACCGTGAGACAGTTCCTTATGCCGGACTTGAAGGATGTACAAAGGAAGAAATGAACAGATTTCTGGATATAGTTGCCCCATATGTAAAAAATGCCGAAATCAGAGGCGTTTAATCAAGTAAAATGATAGAGGGTTTTATAAAAAATGTACAATATCTAGTATTTGCGAAAAAAATCGAATACTAGATATTGACATTTTTTTTATTTGTGATACTATCTTACTTACGAGCCTTTGTAATAAAGGATAATTAATTGAGTAAATTTATATAAATAAAAAGGGGAGGAACCATTAATGTATCGAGTATTAAAACGTGATGGGGTTAATGTTGATTTTGATGTATCAAAGATAAGTTCGGCTATTGAGAAGGCATTTATCGCATGTGAGAGGCAGTATCATCCAAGTGTAATAGATATGCTTGCCCTTCGCGTTACCAGTGACTTTGAAGAGAAAATAAAGAATGATGTAATTTCAGTTGAGGATATTCAGGATAGTGCAGAGAAAATCCTGTCAGAAGCAGGCTACACAGATGTAGCAAAGGCATACATCCTTTATCGTAAGCAGCGTGAGAAGGTGCGTAATGTCAAGAGCGCTATGCTCAACTATAAGGATATAGTTGATAATTATCTTCAGATAAATGATTGGCGTGTTAAGGAAAACTCAACAGTAACATATAGTGTTGGTGGTCTTATTCTGTCTAATTCCGGAGCTATAACAGCAAATTACTGGTTAAGTGAGATATACGATCAGGATATAGCAGACGCTCACAGAAGTGCAGCTATACATATTCATGACCTGAGTATGCTTACAGGTTATTGCGCAGGATGGTCACTTAAGCAGCTTATTCAGGAAGGGCTTGGTGGAGTTCCTGGAAAGATTACTTCAGCACCTGCAGGACATCTGTCAACTCTTTGCAATCAGATGGTTAATTTCCTTGGCATAATGCAGAATGAATGGGCTGGAGCTCAGGCATTTTCTTCATTTGATACATATCTTGCTCCTTTTGTAAAAGTAGATAAACTGACACAGAAAGAAGTTAAACAGTGCATTCAGTCATTTATCTTTGGTGTTAATACACCATCAAGATGGGGAACACAGTCACCTTTCACAAATATTACTCTGGACTGGGTAGTTCCTAATGATATGAAAGAAGAAAACTGCTGGGTAGGTGGAAAGCAGGTAGACTTTACTTATGGCGAGTGCCAGAAGGAAATGGATATGGTAAATAAGGCATTCATCGAGATAATGATCGAAGGTGATGCTAACGGTCGTGGATTCCAGTATCC
>DOVG01000097.1:5171-9297 GCA_003520205.1 Lachnospiraceae bacterium | reverse complement strand
ACTTCCAGCTTTTCATATATGCTTCGGTTATGCTTTCTTACAGTTGCCATACTGATAAATGCCTTGTCAGGTATTTCAGCTATCTCACAGCCTTCGATATACAGCTTCATTACTATCCACTCTGCAGGAGAAAGCTTCTTTATATTTTCAGCAAATTTATCAAATAGCACAGCTACATTTTCCGGCAACTTCTCTTCTACTATAACTTCATCGGTTCCCTGAGACTTCATGAATTCAATAAGTTCATCTATCTCAGAATAACCAGTCTTAGTGATTTCTCCTTTTTCAGAATCACCTTTAAGCGCCTCCATACCGGAAAGTACAGGATTCACATATCTTCTGGAAAGCACAATACTCGCTATAAAGCTGACTACTATTACAAATAGAAGAATCAGCAGCCATCTTGTTCTCAGTCCGTTCATATAACTATTATAATAGCTTTCCGGCATCATGATACATAGAGTCCATCTTTCATCTGATGGTTTTTCTGCCTGATTTGCTGTGGCTTTACCATCCGATGCATCATCCGGCACTTCTTCTGAATAATTTCCAAATATATCAGTATCCTTCATTACAGCTACGTATTCTCCATAGCTGCTCTTCATCCTATAAAGTTTCCCGCTACCAGTTATTGTAAAGTTCTCTTTATCCGTCAAAAATGTATCTTTAGTTCCACCTACAAGACCCTTATCCAGATAAATCGTATTTCCATCATATGGAGCAACAACAGTTACAAATGGACCGTATTCGCTCTTGAAAGCCGGATGCCACAGTGAAAAAAGTGCTTCTGAAAGTTCAAGTCCACATACACCATAAACAGTTCCATCTGTTCCTGCAAATGGAACCTTAAGCAGAACAACCTCTTCCCACATATTTACCAGCTTTTTCTTACCAGTATATCTGTATTCAGAGTTAAGAGAACTAACTTTACCCGTGGGAATTACTATATCAGAACGATCCAGATCAAATTCCAGCTGCCACTGGTTATTCATCCTGAGTCCTTTTTCTCTTCCGATATCTGCGATTCCTCTATATAGATTTAATTCTTTATTAGCCTTTTCCTTAAGATCTATATTGCTGACTCTAAGATATACTCCACTCCTTGATTTAGAAGAGTTCTCTATATTTGTATTGGCGGTTGCATCTATAATTGCATATACTCCACTGGCATCGGACACCTGAATAGCGGTATTCATATATCCATAGTAAGAATTCTGTAATTTATCCAGAACTTCTATATCATTATTTAGTTTTTTAATATCTATATTATTATCTGCCAGAATATGCTCTGTCTCCCGCCCAATATTCTCAGCCAGACTTATTCCCTGAACTGTTATGGCATCAACTTCACCCTTTAGCTGCTGTTCTTCTATATTAAGACGCATGTTCATAGCTTCGTCGATACGTTCATCGTCCATTGAAATGACACCAGAAAAAACCAGACCGACTACAAGTATCGCAACTGCCATTATCAGTAGAAGCATCATGTAAAGAAGCAGACGATATCTCATAGATACACTCTGTTTATCATGAGATCTCAGATATTTGAATAGCTTTTTTAAACTCATTTATCTACTCCACTATATCCTTCAGTTTTTCCATAGCATCTGAAGAAAGCGTATCCAGTATCTTATCATCAGCCGACGCATCAGTACTGGAAGCTTTATCTACTTCGCTAATATATATATCTGCCTCTTCAGCTAACAGCTGTCTTACATTTTTCTCAAATAAAGTCTCTTTATCCAGATAGAAACTGACCTGAGGAGGTGTATAAAAACTATACTCCTGCTGCATTTCCATAAATGTTTTATATAAGCTCTTATATCTTGGACTCTCAAGAGTACCTACTGCATCCGGCAGATAATCCGAGAACCCTTTTTCTGTAACCGGCATATAACCTGCTTTTGTTACAAAATTAACATTTCTGTCCGGCTCTAACAACCATCTGAGAAATGTCATAGCCGCTTCTTCTCTCACTTCATCCGTCTTTAAGAGACAGAGACCTGCTCCTCTGTTCATAGCAAGCTTCTTACCGCTTTCATATGTCGGACAAGGAAGTGTAATAAGCTCCATATCTTCTGTAGTATTATCTTCATATGTTACAGTATCTGAATAATACATAACACCTGCTGACGATGCAAAAGACACAGCTGCATCTCCTGTTCTCAGAGCTTCAGAAGCATATCCTGATCCCATCCATACTGCGCCCTTGATTGCACTCTTGGCAAAAGGATCCCACAGTTTAACAAAATCGTCTTCCATCATAAGGCTGGTATCTGTAAAAAGACTTTCATCCATTGAAGCAAGCCCCAACTGGAAATAGTTGAACAGATAATCATCAGCAAGAAATGGTCTTCCCATCTGTTCACGGTACTTTACTGCCGTACTAAAAAGACCTTCCCAGGTAGACAGATCATCGAGAGTCGCCCCGCTCTTCTCTGAGAATTTATCAAACAATGTTTTATTTACAAAAAGAACTTCTGTGGATTTAGCTATAGGAAGGATTCTGAGCTTTCCATTTATCTCACCCTCTGCAAGAAAGTCATCTATGAATGAATTCTTTTCTTCCTCTGTCAGATAATCATTAAAATCGACCAGAAGGTCCTGATTCTTCATGGCAAGCACCGTCTTAGGATAGGCAACAAAAATATCCGGCAACTCTTCAGTCCCCGGTCCACCCTGTTCAGACTTGAGCACTGCTTCATGCAAAGTGTTAGTATCTGAAACCTTTGTAGCCTTAACATTTATCCCCTTCTGCTTTCCGACAGTTGAATTGAATTCATCTATCAGATCGTTAAGCGGAGAATCTGACTGTTCACCGTACACATGCCAGATAGTAATAGATACAATATCTGACTCCGAACTATTAGAACAACCAGACAGCATAGAAAATAGCAACACAAAAACAAGTGCTATTGATAATAATCTCTTCTTATTTGGCAAACCCATTATTCTCTCCCTCATCAGCTCACCTAATAGGTATATTATACCAAATAAATCTCTGCACTAACAACAAAAAAAATGTACTTAAGGGCATTACCCTTTCTTTTTCACTCTGATAGTAGCAGTAATAATCTTTATTATAACCATATATACCAGTGTAGTTGCAATTAGTGGAGTGACTGTTTCCAGACTCTGTACCCTTATTACATCGAAAGCTTTTACCATATCCTGAGCTGCGACATAACCAATCACTGAACTTGCCTTTACTATAATTACTACATGGTCTCTGAAATCCTCTACTACATCATTTCCTGCTGCTTTAAAAAGCCCTTTTATAAAATGAATATCATCAAAGAACTCAAGTCTGTATTCTTCTGCAAATTTTCCTTCATCTACCCTTTTTGCATTTCTGTCTATATTTCTATAGCACATTTCAGCAAATGCAAATATATATCCGGTAATCGATGCCAGTATACTCCCTATATACATGTTCCTGTAAAATGCATAATAAAGAGACATTATAATCATTATAGCCGGGACACCCTGAACCAGCCACAGAAGAGCTCTACACATACCTTTAATAATCAAAGGTCCTCTTTTAGTTCCTCTATATAGAAGAAATCCAAATGGTAAACCGAGCAAAACAGCAACCAGACTGACTATCAGTGTCACGCATATTCCACGAACAAAAATAAGATATCTCTTTCCCTCAACAAATGTTTTTCTTATATGTCTTGTAACTCTATTAATCGTAGTTTCATTATTCTGAAGAGTTCTGTTAATTCCTTCTTCACGATGGACACATATGGATACTCCACCTGAATACACTGGTTCACAAAAGACAAAATCTTTTTTTCTTTTTTCAGTGACTGTGATACCTCCGCACCCCAGATCATATCTTCCATCTGCAACGCCACTTTGCATATCAGCAAAATCTGTCTCTATGAGGCTGATTTTATATCCATATTTATTACAAAATCCTATAATTATATCAATATCATAGCCTACCGGTTTACCTGCTGACATGTAGCAAAATGGAATGCTGCCATCATCACTTACAGCAAGACGGATGATTTTGGAACTATTCTCGTTGGTAGATGATTCATCTGCTACAAGCGGAAGGTCATCACTCTTTTTATTATCGGTTCTGTCTCCGAACCATTTTTCATCAAGTTCTTCCAGC
>DOVG01000097.1:0-5063 GCA_003520205.1 Lachnospiraceae bacterium | reverse complement strand
GTGCCCCGATCATTTGGGGTAAAAATAAAAGAATAATCAGATTTTTCTAAATAACCATCTGTCATATAGAATACATCTGTAGATCTCATGATAGATCTGATAACTGCATCATCATCAATCACTCCATCTATCTCATCATTTCTTAACGCTCTATATGCGCTTTCTCTGTCACTGAAATGCCTTAACTTAGCACTTAAATGATGTTTTTTTGCAAGATCTTCAAATATAAATCCATCTACAACACCTATGGTTATACTTTTATTATCAAAATCATCTACACTTTCAATCTTATCATCCGAAGAAGCCTCTACGTATAATCCGTCGAACTGATAGCAGATAATAACCATTATTACCAGTAGCATCACATACTTTAATCGCATCATTCCCCACCATCCTTACCACTACACTCAGCTTTTATCTCATCTGCATGGGCAGCCCTTTCAAAAGAAAGTGTATAATAATTATCACAATATGGGTCATAAGGCACTTCGTAGTATTTAAGCCAATAATAACAGGCATCAACAACTGTTTGTGAGTTCTTCAAACTCGTATCCATAGTCTGAAATTCATCATTTTCAAGGAGATATATTACATAATGTGCCTGCATTTCCGGATCACCAATATTAAATCGATAGTTTTCCCCTTTTCCGCCAGGACCAAACCACTGCTCAGCAAACTGATACAACTCTTCCTTTTTTATATAAGCTGTATACTGAGCATAACCATAACCGCCATCAACATTTACCCACTGGGAATAATCATTATAATATCCATTAGTCATTTCATAGGTTCTTGCCTCAAGAAAATCCTGCTTACTTATCTCACCACGATTTATGTAATCAGTGTAAGTATTATCATCTAATTCCCAGATATCATTATTGTAATCCTCCAGATTAGAAGCCTCAAAACGAGACTCAGAATACAGATTACACATAACTCCCAGAACTGCATTTATATTTCCATCATAATGCTTTAGTAGAAGATTCCAGAGACGCTGCTTCTCATTTTCCTCTTCATCGCTTGTGTAATTCTTTTCCGGCTTCAGAGTTTCCTCTATATTCTCTGAAATAATGGGTGTGGCATCAGTTGAAGTAGCATTTTCCTTCCCTACCCATCCCTTCTTTCTAAATAGTGACCCCGGCATGATACATTGCATCAGAAAAAAAATCATAAACAGAGAGATGACACCAATACCAACTGTAAGCTTGCTTCTTAAAGCATATCGATTGTTTGTGTCATTTTCTTTACGCTTACGACGATTTTCCTGAATAATCCTGCGATCGTTACGGTACTTTTCAATTTTTTCTTCTCTTTCTTTACGGATCTGGTCATACCTGTCATAGCTCTTTTTGCTGTGTAGTTCCCTGTTTTTCTTTAAAACAGCCTCATCCAGATCCTGAAGTGTAACTTTTTTCTTTTTGTTACTATTTTTATCTGACATATCAGTTCCTTCTCTGAAAGAATATAAAAATAAAAACCCTTAAATCATCGATTCAAGAGTTTTTTAGAGGCGACAGCAGGATTCGAACCAGCGATCAGGGAGTTGCAGTCCCACGCCTTACCACTTGGCTATGTCGCCATATAACACGATTTTCAAAGAAAATCGATTTATAGCTCCCCGAGTTGGGCTCGAACCAACAACCCTTCGGTTAACAGCCGAATGCTCTACCATTGAGCTATCGAGGAATAAAAACGGAGATGGAGGGATTTGAACCCTCGCGCCGATCACTCGACCTATACCCTTAGCAGGGGCACCTCTTCAGCCACTTGAGTACATCTCCTTGCTGAATATGTCTACCAAGTCTAAGCCGATCACGGCATAAACTGATTAATACAGCTGCGCAACTTAAAAGCGCTAGATTATAATAGCATTTTGCCCCATCTATGTCAAGACTTTTCAACTAAAAGGTTAGTATTTATAAGCTTTCCATATAAACTGTTTGAAACAAATGCTTTTATCCTCACTCCATTTTCAAGATATTCCTCTTCCACTATTTCTGAAGATTTCTTTATCTGAGATAGTAAAGACATATCTTGATATGATAAAACCATATCTATAGGCTTTCTGTCTTCTCTCAAAATATCATCTATACATGTACTTATTTGGTCAAGTCCTATGCGCTCCTTAGCTGAAATGAGAATCGTTTTAGTAGCCCTCTTATCTATGAGTCCAAGCTTATCATCAGGATTTATTATCTTATCTATTTTATTAAATATAGTGATGACCTTCTTTTGCTCTATCCCAAGCATATCAAGCGTATCGTATACAACCTTCATTTCGGATATTCTGTCAGGACTAGAAGCATCAACTACATGAATTATATAATCAGCATATCCAGCCTCTTCCAAAGTACTTCTAAATGCATCGACCAGATTATGAGGCAGTTTTCTGATAAAGCCAACTGTATCTATTAGCAGCACCTTTTCTTTTCCGTAATTCTGATTATTATCGCCACCTCTGGAGTATTCATAAGCTCTTGTTGTCGTATCAAGCGTTGCAAATAATTTATCTTCAGCCAGAATATCTGCACCAGTGAGCGCATTTAACAGTGTAGACTTACCTACATTAGTATAACCAACTATTGCAAAAACCGGGTCTGTCCCCAAATCTCTGTTTTTTCGGGTTAACTCTCTGTGATTTACTACTTCTGTCAGTTCGCGTCTCAACTGAGCCACACGATTTCTTATAACTCGCCTGTCCTGCTCCAGTTTCTTTTCACCCGGACCTCTTGTTCCTATTCCACCGCCCAGACGTGACATTGATATACCTTTTCCCGTCAGACGCGATAATCTGTATTGCAGCTGTGCCAGTTCTACCTGAAGCTTACCCTCAGCTGTTCTTGCATGAGCAACAAATATATCTAGTATAACCATAGTACGGTCCATGACCTTTATATCTAAAGCCTTCCCAAGATTATACATCTGCGCCGGACTAAGCTCATCATCTGTAATTATTCCGGAGGCACCTGTTTCAGCTATCATATAAGCAAGTTCTTCTATCTTGCCGCTTCCAATATATGTGGATGAATTAAAATGCGGCAGCTTTTGGATAAGCTTTCCAACCACAACCGCACCTGCTGTCTCTGCTAATTCAGAAAGTTCATCTACAGAATTATTTACTTCTGTTTCCGAAGATTCTTCCCCTGTATCTACCGCAACAAGTATAACATATTCAATTTCTTTCTCATTTTCGTGCATAATTATTCCTATTACCTGTCATCATTTCCAATTCTCTCAGCTCTGCAGGTTCTTTACTACACCAACGGAAACATAATTCTCCATTATCGCTTTTAAATCAGTACCTTCTGACGCTTCCCAGTTTCTACCAACAACCATTTTATATTCTCTGGTTCCATCTTCAAGTACTTTTTCATCATAATCGTCCACATAAAAGTTGTCTATAGAAACCGTCCTGTCCCACAAAACTCCTTTACATTCTTCGAGTCTGCATGCCGGAAAATTTACGTTCCATATCTCATTTTGTCCTAATGGTTTCTCTATACATTTCTTCATTATTTCTCTGAGATATCTGTTTGTTACTTCATCCATTAACTCTGATTTTTGTGAGAACGCCATGGAATGCACTCCCAAAAATCTTGATTCCATCGCCGCTCCAACTGTTCCAGAATATTGAATATCCCAACTTATATTGGGTCCATTATTGATACCTGCAAAAGCAAGTTCTGGCTTTTCAGGAAGAATCTTAAGAATACCAACCCTCATACAGTCAGCCGGTGTACCTGAACATGAAAATGCCCTTACACCTTCTACTGAAAAATCAACTTCTCTTACTATTAATGGTTCTAAATAGTTAAATGAATGTGATGTAGCACTTCTCTGTCCGTTTGGTGCAACAACCCAAACTTCTCCGAACTCCTTTGCAGTTTCTGCCAGTTTCTTCAAACCTTCCGAATCTATTCCATCATCATTTGATATTAATATTCTTCTCATTTATTTGACCGTCTCCTTGTAATTTGTAGAATATATACACCTGGTGCATCAGTTTTTTATTAACTGGTCTCGACTGTGGCTAGACTTCCAGGGATTTGCTACACGCATATATCGGCCGTGTTCACCCGCATTACTTTCTCCAGATCGCTTAGTGATAATTCTACCTGATAACCAACCTTTCCGGCGCTAAAAATTATTGTATCAAACTCTCGAGCAGATTCGTTAATAGTAGTAGGAAATGCTTTCTTCATACCAATCGGAGAACATCCGCCATGTATATATCCTGTGAGAGGAAGTAGTTCCTTCTGAGGAATCATTTCTATAGACTTCTCTTTAACCGCCTTTGCTGCCTTTTTTAAATCAAGTTCCCTGGCAACAGGAACCATAAATACATAATGCTGCCCTGACTTTGCAACTGTAACAAGAGTCTTGAATACTTTATCTACATTCTCACCTAATAGTTTAGCTATCTCTACACCATTTGTCGTCACTTCATCTCCTGGTTTTATATAACAGTAATGCTTGTAGGTTATTTTCTTCTGATCTAATACTCGCATCACATTTGTTTTCTCGTCTTCCTTCTTAGCCATTTTTTATCTCCTAATATATATTTTGCCTTTTGACACTTATGTCATATTTTCAAATAACTCCAGACCGCTCCAAAAATCCAAGAAATCCTTCACATCCCTCAACCACATCTCTATACGTTGCATCAAAATCTCTGGTATACCATGGATCCGCTACACTTCGGGGATGATCCGTATAGTCCATAAGTAGAGAAATCTTCGAATCAGATTCATTCTTTCCCAGTATTCTATGCATCCATCTGTAGTTCATTTCATCCATTCCAATAATATAGTCAAATTCCTTATAATCTGACTTTGTTAATAGTTGTGCCGTTTTTCCAGCACATGAAATCCCATGCTCCGCCAGCTTTTTCTTCGCAGGTGGATACACAGGATTCCCTTTTCCTCCCCATATCTCATCCGTATGAGTTGCTCTGGACTCTATATGAAACATATCTTCAAGTCCTTTTTTCTTAACCATATCTTTTAGAACAAATTCTGCCATAGGCGAACGGCAAATGTTGCCGTGGCAGACGAATAGTACTT
>DOVG01000206.1:1226-11180 GCA_003520205.1 Lachnospiraceae bacterium | reverse complement strand
CCCCATGTACCAAGAGATGTAAGAATTACAACACCAAGCAGACTAAGAGGATCAGGACCAAAGAAACTTGCAAAAAGACCTTTTCCGTCAGCGAGAGCTGCAGTTGTAACAGAAGGGTCTGTCTCTATAAGTGACAGCTCCTTTACAGCATTAACAAATCCGCCCTGTCCAGCAAGGACTGCACCGATAACAGCACATATACCTATAAGCATTATGATACCCTGTATAAAGTCATTCAGAGCAGTAGCCATATAACCGCCGATGACAACATATGCGCCTGTAAGAAGTGCCATAACGATTACACAAACACGATAATCTATAGAGAAAGCCATTCCGAAAAGTCTTGAAAGTCCGTTGTATACACCTGCAGTGTATGGAACAAGGAAGACAAATGCGATGATTGAACCAACTACTCTGAGAGCCTTTGAATCAAATCTTTTGCCGAAGTATTCCGGCATAGTCTTTGCATCGAGCTGCTGAGTCATAAGACGAGTACGTCTACCGAGGACAAGCCATGCAAGAAGACTTCCTATGAATGCATTTCCAAGTCCGATCCAGGTAGATGCAAGACCAAACTTCCATCCGAACTGACCGGCATAACCGATGAATACAACTGATGAGAAGTAGGATGTTCCGAAAGCAAATGCAGATATCCATGGACCTACAGTTCTTCCGCCCAGAACATAATCATTTACATTCTTAGCTTTGTTACGAGAGTAAATACCGATTCCCATCATTATCGCAAAGAAAACGACAAGAAGAATGACTTTGATAACCATAATATTTCTCCTATCATATAGACTTTAACGCACTAACGATTTAACGCGCTAAAGTGTATTATACAACTATAAAAAACATTGTCAAGAGCTAAATAGTGCTGTATTATTTATTTCGATGGAAAAAAACTATAATTTCGAGGTACAAAATGGAACTTGGTAAATGGAATATTCTGAGAATAGACAGAATTAAAGATGTTGGAGCTTATCTGACAGATGGAAAAGGTCTGAATGTAAATCCGGAAGTGATGGATGTCCTTCTGCCGGTACGTCAGATACCTGAAGGATTGGAGATAGGAGATAATGTAGAAGTTTTTCTCTATCGTGATTCTGAAGACAGAGTTATAGCGACAACCCATGAGCCACTTATAACTTTGGGTGAGATAAAGAAGCTTAAGGTAAAGTCTGTTGGAGATATAGGAGCATTCCTTGACTGGGGACTAAGCCGAGATCTGTTCCTGCCTTTCAAGGAGCAGACAGTAAAGGTACAGCAGGAGAAGAGCTACCTTGTAAAGCTGTATGTTGATAAGACAGGAAGACTTGCGGCGTCTATGAGAATATCATCCGATCTTCATCCTAATGATACATTGCAAAAAGGTGATCATGTAAAAGGTGTCGTATATAATGTAAAGAAGGATTTCGGAGTTTTTGTTGCACTCGAGAATGAAGAGCAGGAGTATTATTATTCAGGTCTTATACATTCGAATGAAGTTTTTGAGAATCTATACGTGGGTGATGAAGTTGTATGCAGAGTTGTAAAGGCGAGAGAAGATGGTAAAATAGATCTTGCCATGAGAGATGAAATTCCTAAACAGATGGAGAAGGATTCAGAAATGGTTCTGGATATCATCATGAGCTATGGAGGAACGCTTCCTTTTAATGATAAGGCTGATGCATCACTCATTAAGAAGGAATTTGGAATCAGCAAGAATGCATTCAAGAGAGCAGTTGGCAGACTGCTTAAAGAAGGCAAAGTAGAAATAACCGAGAAAAATATAGTGGTAAAGTAAATTTATTAAAATTTTTAATGTATTGATTACCGTGGATGGTAAAAAAGGAGGAAATTATGAAAGAAATAATATCAACAGATAAGGCACCGGCAGCTATTGGCCCATATTCACAGGCAGTAAAGATAGGAGGACTTCTCTTTACATCAGGAATGATTCCTATTGATCCTGCTACAAATACACTTGTAGAAGGTGGCATAGAAGTACAGGCTGAAAGAGCACTTGAGAATGTAAAGGCACTTCTTGAAGCATCAGGAACATCTATGGATAAGGTTGTTAAAACTGTTGTATTTATCAAGAACATGGATGATTTTGCAAAAGTAAATGAAATATATGCCAAGTATTTTACTTCAAACTATCCGGCAAGAAGTTGTGTAGAGGTAGCAAGACTTCCGAAGGATGTACTGATTGAGATGGAAGCTGTGGCAGAGATATAAGAGTCGTAGCCTTATTACAGATATGAATATCAGAAAAGTTAATGACAATATAACAATTATATATAAAGAAGACAGAGATCATTTTATCAATGATTTTAATGAATTTTTAGATATGAATGATAAGGGCTTTCTGCTTGTTCTTTCTCCTGAAGATACCTTTGGGAAAGAAAGACAGGGTGAGACATATGAGAATGATATGGCAGAGGCTCTTTTTGATATACTTGAAAAAAATGAATCGGCTGTTCTTGCTACACCGAAGAGACTGTTCCAGTTTCCGGACAGAATAACCGGAGTTATGTTTAGACTTGATATGATAGATATCCGTCTGGATAACAGCCTTTATTATAACTATGAAGCGGATTTTATGATAAGACTCATATCTGAACACCCATATCTGATACAGCAGAAAATCCGCTATAAGCAGGGCGAAGCAGGAGACGGTAATTACTATCAGTTCGGCGGAATATATGATAAGAGATGGTATCTGAATGATATGAAAGATTATCTGATACCACTCGTAAAGCGTTATGACAGAGTACCTGATGTTATTCAGATATATGCTATGTATAATATTACCTGTCGTCTGGATGCAAACCATAATAATAATAACAGACATGTTCTTTCTGAAGAAGAGATAGATCTGTTTATGGATTATATAGGTGAGGTGCTCCAGCATATAGATGACCGACTCATAATGAGTGCAGCGAGATTTCCTATATACAGAAGAGATTTTCAGTTCACACGTATGCTTCTTAGAATAAAGAAGCAGTATGCGGATTCATCTGATGAAGGACTTAAGCTTATCAAGATAGACAGTCCTGAGATGATGGAAAGTGAAATAGAAGACAGGGACTTCTTTCAGCTGCGAAATGTTACATATCCTCTTTTGATGCTGGAAGGAACAGATAATGACGGAAATGCTTTCCCTGCACATACAACATCTAACCTCAGATGTAATATTCAGTATATGGATATCAGGGACGGAGTACTGGAGATAGATGGTTCTGTACCTGATATATATGACAAGGACAAGGTTTCATATTATTTTGATATAAATGGTAAGAGATATCCGGTAGATTTCTGTGAGAGATACAGTCTGAATAAATATTTTGGAAGATCTGCGTATAAAAGATTTCCGTTTCATGCCAGCATTCCTCTGGGTGGCGAGATATCAGAGGGCGAAATGCATTTTTGTGTCTCACCTAAAGAGGATGATAAGTGCAGTATTGTAATTGCTTATGAATTCAAATCACATACCAGCAGACTGGCTTATTATCCAAGGAATACGTATTGGCATAAAGCGAATTATCTCTTCACGACAGTAAGAGAAACAAGAACTACCGGAGACTTCGTAGTAACCGGTATAAAGATATCTCCATATAGCTGGATGAAAATGGCTTCCAGAGAAATCGGGATAGGATATGAACTTCTGAAGTCATGTAAGATGCATCGTTTCAGATTCTTTCTTCTTCGAGCTGCATGGGTGGCAACTCATCCGTATTTTGGAAGAAAAAAGATATGGCTTTTCTTTGATAAGATATACAAGGGCGGAGACTCTTCAGAATATATGTATAAATATACGTGCGACATGATAGAGAAGGCTAAGAAAGATTCGACTGTGGAGGCTCCTGACAAGGCTTATTACCTGCTTGATAAAACGGCAGCTGATTATAAGAGGCTTATAAGTGAAGGCTATAAACCACTTAAGAGAGGAAGCTTCCTTCACAGACTTGTTTTCCTGAATGCTGATATAGTTGTAGCGTCGAATTCTACAGTTTTTGCATTTAATGATTATTATATGGAGAATTCGAGATATATAAGAGGAATTCCGGACTTTGATGTAGCATGTGTACAGCATGGTTTATCAGTTCAGAAGATAGCGCTCGCACAACAGAGACTCAGGGATAATATAAAGTATTATTTTATAGCATCAAATGTAGAGAAGGAGAATCTGCTTCATCCGGTTTATGATTATGCCGGCTATGACATTATAAAGCTTACCGGAATACCGAGGTACGACGGACTTAAAAATGATGACCGGAAACAGATAATTATATCGCCTACATGGAGGATGCAGTCTGCAAGATTTGTAACCAGAAATGAAGGAGTCGAAAGAGACTATAATCCTGACTTTAAGGATACAGAGTATTATAAGGTATATAACGGTCTGATTAATAACAAAAAGCTTATAGCAGCTGCTGAGAAGTATGGATACAGGATTAAGTACGTCCTACATCCTATAGTCAGCCCACAGGCAGAGGATTTTGATGCAAATGAGTATGTGGATATCATACCGGCAACCGGTGATATGAGTTATGAGAAGCTCTTCTGTCAGTCAAGCCTTATGGTGACGGATTATAGTGGAATACAGTTTGATTTTGCTTATATGAGAAAACCACTTGTGTATTATCATCCGGAAAGCCTTGAGGCACATTATGAAGAAGGCTCATTTCACTATGATACTATGGCATTTGGAGAAATCGTCAGAGATAGTAATGAACTGGTTGAACTTCTTACTGACTATATGAAAAATGGCTGTGTTATGAAGGAAATCTACAGAAGAAGAGCGGATGATTTCTTTGAATATAACGACAGAAATAATTCAAAGAGAGTATATGAGGAATTGATTAAGAAATATCAATAGTTCGTTTTTGACAAAGTGAGGAAATGCAATGATTATTGAGGATGCATGGAAGGTACTCGGCATAGATCCTACAAAAGATGAAAATGAAATAAAAACTGCCTACAGGACACTTGTAGTAAAGACGAATCCTGAAGATGATCCGGAAGGCTTTAAGATGCTTCGTGAAGCTTATGACATGGCTATGAACAGTCTGAATGCTCCGGCTGAAAGCAAGGCCGATGAAGACACAAAGTCCATAGAAAAGGATGAAGTCGACCTCTATATAGATGAAGCTGACAAGATATATAGGGATCTTTTCAGCCGTATAGATGAGGATAAATGGCGTGAGTGGCTTAAGGCTCCTATAGTAAACGAACTGGATACGGCGGATATTGTGAGAGAAAAGTTCCTGGCGTACTGTATGGGACATTTCGAGTATCCGAATAAAGTATGGAAGCTCTTTGACAGTGTATTTAATTATAGAGCAGAACATGCTTCTCTGGCTGAAGTTTTTCCAAATGATTATCTGAACTTTATAGATTATCAGACAGAGAATGACAGCTTTATCGATTATAGCAAAATAACAAGAAGAGAAGAAGTTAGTGAAAGACTTAATGACCTGGGAATCAATCTGGATATAGATTCAAAGCCCGGTATATATGAGCCTGAAACTTTTGATGTTCCTGTCGATTTATATATAAAAGAAATATCTTTTATGCATGGATATATAGACAGAATACTTAGAGTTCGTTATTCAGACTATATGACAGATGATGAGAAGATTGAGTCTGAAGAGGAAAGAAAAAGACAGGAAGAGGAAGCAATTGATATTCTTAAGGCAATGCTGAATCATATCAGGACATTTGATGTAATAAGTCCGATTGAACTTGCAGGATTTCTGAGAGTATTTTTCTTCGAAGACAGATTTGATGATGCCATTAAACTTGCAGAAAGCATAATAGAGAACAGGATATTTGACAGTGTAGGAGTTTACGAATATGCGACCGCTATGTTCGTTCTTATAGAGACGTTAAATATTCAGGGGAAGCTTACACCTGAAGTTCTTAAAAGAATTGATGAACTGGCAGATAAACAGCTGGAGATACTTAGTGAAAGCATAATGACTCTTCAGGTCAAGGGTCAGGTAAAATACTATGAAAAAGACTATGAGAATGCCAGTGAATATTTCATAAGAGCTCTTGATATTAATTCGCGTAATTCAGAAGCAATCATGCTTCTTAGAAGAAGCAGTGATTCATCTATAGACTATTATAATAGTCTTATAGCTGAGGGGACTATTACAGAGGAACAGAAGATAGAACTGGCATGGTCATACTTCAGAATGGAGAAAGTGGATGACACTCTGAAGACACTTGATATCATTACTCCGAATGACGGAATATTCTATGGTTATAATAACCTGTACGGAAGATGCTATTATAATAAAGAGAATTATGAGAAGGCTTATCCATATATAGTTAAATGGGTTGAAATGATAGAAGCCATGGATAAGAAAAAACAGGCTGGAGAAACTCTCTCTAAAAAGGATGAAGAGAGGCTGACCAGAATGGGATTTTGTTATTACATGATGGCTTCGTGCGCAGAAAAAACAGGCAAAACAGATGAGGCTATACAGTTCTATAAGAAATGTATAGACAGGACAGCAGAGACCTTTAATGACATAAATGAGCTTATGTTCTATCAGGAAAGCTATGGTAAGCTCCTTCTTGAAAAAGGAGACTATCAGGGAGCTATGGAAGTATGGAACAGCATGATTGAAAGAACAGATCATTGCATTCCTGCTTATGTGCAAAGACAGAAGACGGCATTTGAGATGAGAGATGCCCAGCTTGTAATAGATGATTATTACAATATAACCCGAGATGTTCCGCAGTATCCGGAAGCATATGAACTGGCTGCAAAGGTGTTCAATATATATAATCAGAGTGATGATGTAGAGGCAGTATATAAACGTGCTGAAGAGGCGGGGGTAGTGACTGACAAGCTTCGCCTTATAAAAGCAAGAAATATGCTTAGAAAAAGAAATGACGAAGAGGCTCTGGAGATATATAAAGCTATAGAAACGAGTATAGATAATGATGAGTCGGATATAAAAGACGAAGTTGAGATAGTAGAAATATATGCTGATCTGGCTAATATCTATATGAATCGTAAGGATGAATCAGGAAGACATACGAATCTTCATGATGCTGAGGAGTATATAAAAAAGGGAAGACAGCTGGACAGAGATAATAAGAGACTGTACTGGCTGGAAACAGATATAAAAGAATGGCAGGGAGAAGCCGCTGAATCAGTATATGAAAAGATGCTTGAGCTTTTTCCTGAAGATGAAAATGTTGACTATGAATATGGTGAATATTTCAGAAGGAAGAAAGATATTGATAGAGCAATTCAATACTATAATTCATGCCTTCAGAAAAACAGTTCTCACAGAAGTGTAAATAATAAGTTGATGGATATATATCAGAACAGATATTCTAACACTGAAGACAGAGAAGACTATAACAAAGCTGTTGAGTATGCGGGTAAACAGCTGGAAAATGACGAAGATGATTACTATTATGTAGAAAGAGCGCTGCTATATCTGGATGGGTATGAATTTGATAAAACCTTTGAAGATGCATCCAGGGCAATCGAAAAAAATCCAAAAAATGTTTATGCACATAATGCCCGTGGACTTGCCCGTTTACGTGCAAAGAGATATAAAGAAGCACTTGAGTATTTCAATAAGGCAATAGAGATTATGGAAAAGGGGGAAACCTCTAATCCATATATAAATGCAGCAAAATGCTGTGAGTGTCTGGGAGAATACGAGAAGGGTATTCATTATCTGGAGATATGTAAAAGAGAATTCGATTATAATCCGACTCTTGTAAGTACACTTGCACGGCTTAACAGCATGCTGAGAAGATACGATATAGCTGATGAACATTATCGTGAGAATGCTGATTACTATACCAGAAAGCGTAAAGAAACTAATAATACCTGGTATGATCTTAGAATTCTTGAAACGATGTATAGAAGGGCGGAGACTAAGCTTCTTTCAGGAAACTATTCGGCAGTTGAAAGAATCATTCAGGAAGAGATAAATGTATTCTTAAGGGAAAATGGTTATCTGGCGGTAGATACATATCTCAAACCAAAGGGGAACGAAAGAAAAAGAATAGCTGAGCTGTTTATGGATCTGGCAGACTTTTTCAATTATTCCAGAAGATATAACAAGAAAGCAATTCATTACTATGAGGAAGCCCTTAAATACTGGAGTATGGAGGATACTAACCAGAAAAAGGGAGTTCTGGGGATATTGGGAGTAAAAAAGGAACTTCCACGTCCGGAACTGAATATAGATAATAAAGAGGATCTGGAAGAATTATCCAGACTATATATGTGTCTGGCATACATACTTTGCAGGAGCGGTGACAGCGCAAAATGTGCAGAGTATGCAAATAGAAGTCTGGAGTGTATAATCAAGGGATATGGAAGTATCGAAAGATATCTTGACTATCCTGCACTTAGGGCGCTCAGGATAAGAGTAATATCCATGGACTCGTATTTGCGGGGTGATAAGAAAAAAGCAGAGGAATTGCTTCACAGTCTGAATGATATCGATAGATGCTATCACTGTCATCATGGATGCTGTTATGAAGAATTCCTGTTTCTTGCAAGAATCTATGAGCTGGATGGAGATAAAGAGCTGGCTATAGAATATTATAAAAAAGCATTTCAGAGTTCGCCTGACGATGCAGAGGTATATCAGGCGCTGAAGGATTTGGAGAAATAATGATAATCGGAATAGATCTTGGTACAACAAACAGCCTTGCGGCTTATTATGATAACGAGGGACCACATATAATCCCGAACAGACTTGGTGAGAGACTGACTCCATCTGTCGTAAGTGTGGATGAAGATGATAACTTCTATGTAGGAAAAACAGCCGAAGAGCGAATGAGACTTTATCCGAATACGAGTGCTGCTGTTTTCAAGAGAGACATGGGAAGTGACAGGAAGTATACGCTTGGAACCAGAGAATTTACTGCGGAGGAGCTGTCTTCATTCGTTCTAAGAAGTCTTAAGGAAGATGCAGAGGAGTATCTGGGAGAAGAAGTTACTGAAGCAGTAATAAGTGTTCCGGCATATTTTAATGATATGCGAAGGAAAGCCACCAAGAGAGCTGGTGAACTGGCAGGTCTTAAGGTTGAGAGAATCATAAGTGAACCTACTGCGGCAGCAATAGCATATGGACTCTATAATGATGAAAAGCCTGCTAAGAATCTGGTATTTGATTTAGGTGGTGGTACGCTGGATGTTTCAATACTTGATTACTTTCCGCCTATACTGGAGGTTAGAGCTGTAGCAGGTGATAATTATCTGGGTGGGGAGGATTTTACTCAGGTAATAGAAGAAATGTTTTATAAAAGAAACAAGGATATAGTAAGAGAAGAACTTAGCTATAAGGAGCTTCGGCTGATACATAAGGCGGCAGAGGACACTAAGAAAGAATTATCAGAAAATGGTAATACCGTAATGAAGTGCAAGGTGCATGATGCGGCTGTAACCATGGAACTGGACTATAAGGATTACGAAAAAGCCTGTGAGGAGCTGTATGACAGGATTCGTATTCCGGTTAAGCGAGCTTTGGCTGATGCAAAGCTTAAACTAAGTGATATAGATAAAGTAGTTCTGGTCGGCGGTGGTACAAAGCTGACAGGAGTCAGAACATTTGTCAGCAAGCTGTTCCATACATTTCCTGATACCAGTATAAATCCTGACGAAGCTGTTGCTCTTGGTGCTGCCATACAGGGAGCTATGAAGGAGAGACAGCAGTCTATACGAGAAGTGGTTCTTACTGATGTATGCCCATTTACCCTTGGTACAGAGGTGTCGGTTGAGTTGGGAGAAGGTATAAGAGAAAGCGGACATTACTGCCCTATTATAGAACGTAATACTATCATACCTGCCAGCAGAACAGAGAGATTCTATACCATACATGATGATCAGTCTAAAATCACTATAAATGTGCTTCAGGGCGAAAGCCGTATGGCGAAGAATAATCTCGAATTGGGAAGTATGGAAATAGAAGTTCCAAAGGG
>DOVG01000206.1:0-1114 GCA_003520205.1 Lachnospiraceae bacterium | reverse complement strand
CTTGAGGTTGAGGTTAAGGTTATATCTACAGGAAAGAAATATCGTCAGATTATTAAAGGACAGTATACAGAGATGACGGACGAAGAGATAGAAGCAAGATTCAAGGAGCTGGCATATCTCAAGATACATCCGAGGGATCAGGAAGAGAATAAGCTTATCCTGCTTAGAGTAGAAAGACTCTATGAAGAGGCGCTGGGAATGGATAGAGATGTTCTTGAGAATGAAGCAAGGAAGTTTGAGCTTGCGCTTAATTCTCAGGACAAGAGAATTATAGAAAAAGAAAGAAATCGTTTGAAACAGTTCCTTGATAAATGGGAGGATGAACTGTAGACTGAACAAGGTAACTATAAACCAAAAAAACGGGGTTGACTACTCCGTTTTTTTAATATATGCTAAAGGTTGCTATTTTTCGCAGATAAGGAGTCGTATCGAAGTGGTCATAACGGGGCGCACTCGAAATGCGTTTGCCCTCCGGGGCACGCGGGTTCGAATCCCGCCGACTCCGCTCAGCCTATCCGTATGGATAGGTGGCGCAATGCGCTGGATGAGTTGTAAAAAAGGAGATGTAAAGGATGTATAAGATTGTAAGAAAAGAGTCTCTTAATCCTACAGTAACACTCATGGAGGTAGAAGCTCCATTGGTTGCCCGTAAGGCTGAACCGGGACAGTTTATTATTTTCAGAGCTACTGAAGATGGAGAGAGAATTCCTCTCACTATTGCCGGTTATGACAGAGACAAGGGAACAGTAACAATCATTTTCCAGATAGTAGGAGCCGGAACAGAAATACTTAATTCGTTAAATGTCGGAGACAGTATTCATGACTTTGTAGGACCACTTGGAAATGCAACAGAGACAGAAGGACTTAAGAAAGTTGCTGTTGTTGGTGGTGGCGTTGGCTGTGCTATTGCTTATCCAGTAGCAAAGAAACTGCATGATTTAGGATGCGAGGTTACTTCAATAGTAGGATTCAGAAATAAAGATCTGATAATACTGGAAGATGAATTCAGAGCTGCATCCAGCAGATATATTCTCATGACAGATGATGGTTCTGCAGGTGAGAAGGGAGTAGTAACTGCTCCTCTGGAAGAACTTATCAAGAGTGGCGAACAGTT
>DOVG01000134.1 GCA_003520205.1 Lachnospiraceae bacterium | reverse complement strand
TATGTAAAAATAGATGATATTTATGAAACTGTAATTGATCAGGATGGTAAAAGTCTTAATGCATTTAAAGAAGGTTTACAGTATACAGCGCGTGTCAGAATGATTGCAAGGACAGAAAACTCATCTGTTGATAAAGTGGGTATATGGTCTGATGCATATAAGTTTACTGTTTTTCCATCTGTTACTTCTGAAGGTATAAATAAGAAACCGGCAAAGGTTACAGGTGTATGGGTTGAAGATAAACCAGCTGATAATAAAGAGCTTTTTTATCAATATATTGATTGGAATTCAATTGATAATGTTTATAAATATGAAATAGAAGTTAAAGATGCTGCAGGTAATTTATTTACTGAGTATGCAAATGTTGTGAATGGGAAGTTATGTCCTTCTTACTATGGTGTTTATGATTATACTAAAAACTATGTACGTCTTGAAAAATTAGCTGAATTAAAATCCTTTAAAAAGGTTGAAGGTTCAGCACTTTCAATTCTTCGTGATTCAAATGGAAATATTATATATCCATTTATAAATGGTCAGACTTATACGTTTCGTGTAAGAGCGGTAAATCGATATCATAAGAAGAATAGTGATGGAACATGGGGACCTTATGAATATTTTATCGGTGACTGGTCAGATCCGGTAAAGCATACAGTGACTAATTCAGATCTTAAGGTTAAAGATCTTAAGCTTGTTAAATATGATGAAGAATTTTTCTACTTTGACTTCAAAGCAGATACAAAGTTTTCTGATTTATATTATCAGATTGCTACTGATTCTTCATTCGCTGAAGGTTCTATAGTTCAGCAGTGGGATGATATAAATGAGTATGGCGTTGAAAATACGGACTATAAGTTTGTAATTAATAGATATTCTTTAGATGAATCAAAAACATATTATATACGCGTAGTAAATAGTAAGACTGGAAATCCGAACGACATATTAAATAACTATGGAAAGAGTGCATATAATTCAGTTTTAGCTACTGCTGCATCAACAAGCATTAAAACACCTGCATATAAGATTTTTAAAGCTAAAGATGTTACTGGTCTTAAGATTTATAATGAATCAGCTGATACATATTATTTCAGATTTGATGCAAAGCTTGACTATGAAAATGGCGATGAATTTGTTGTTGAAAAGAATAATGTAAATGATGCTAATAACGGAAACTGGGCACAGATAGGTGTATATACAAGTAGTCAGGATGATAAATATGATTTCTCCGTATTAAAGAGTACTCTCCTTGATGGAGCAAATTATATAAGAGTTCGTGCATATACATATAATTATGATAAGAAGACAGGAAAAGTAAAGAAAGTTTATGGCAAACCTTCAAATGTTGTAGCTCTAAACAAGAATGATAAAACAACATCAGCTATAGGTACAGTTTCATTAGTTGAAGAAACTGATTCCACATATGTATTTACTTATTCCGGTAATCCTAGACTGGATGAGAAGATTGAAATAATATATTCAACCTCCAGTACATTTAATGATAATGATGTAGAAGGTCTGTATACAAGTGAAAAATCAGTAGCAAATAATAAAAACAAGAAATATGTTATTGGTAAAGCTTCACTCAGACCTGGTAGAATATATTATCTGAAGATGCGAGTAGTAAATGATAAAGCTACAACTACCGAAGGAAAGACAAGTGCATACTCAAATGTAGTTAAGTTTACTACAGCTATCCCTGCAGTTGATGTTAGTAATTCTACCGTTACTAAAAACAGTATTACTATTCGTATGGGTTCTGATTCATACAATGGATGGCTGAGTGGATATGAAATCCAGAAGAAGTCATCTAAGAAATGGAAAACAAAGACTAAGTCAAGTGCATCAACATTTACAGATAAGAAGCTAAAGGCATTTAAGGTATATAGCTATCGTATACGTCCTTATTTCTATGATAAAGATACTAAAAAGACAACCTTTGGTGAGTGGGTTTACTATGAGGCTATGACTGGATGGTCAGGTAATCTTAAGCTTAGTGCCAAAGCTGCTTCAAAGACATCAGTTAAGCTTTCATGGAATAAAGTTAAGGGCGCTAAAGGATATGAGATATATAGACTTGTTGCTTCTTCGGCTTCATCAAAGGTTTCAAAGGGTGAAGGAAATGGTTATTCTTCCTATAAGCTCATAAAGACTGTTGGTTCAGGAAAGAAGTCATATACAGACAAGAAGCTTACAAAAGACATGTCTTATGTCTATATAGTTAAGGCATATAAAAAGGTAGGAAAGAAGAAGGTTTATATCCAGGATTCAGCGTCAGTAAATCTTGATTTCTTCCTTACAAAGATAAACAGTTACCAGACGGCGAATGGTAAAGTGAAGATAAACTGGAATCCTGTAATGTCATCTAAAGGATATAAGATAGAAAAACAGGACAAAGTAACAAAACAGTGGAAACCATTTAAGACAATTAAGAAAGCAAAGACATCAAGCTATACTTTCCCTGCTGCTAAGGATAGTGAAAATGGAGATTCTTATAGAATCTATGCTTATAATGGTAAGAAGATAACAAATTATATTAATGTGGATGTTAATCCGGTGCTTGGAGTTCCTTCAAATGTTAAAGCAAAGGTTTCAGGCAAAAAGATTACTATAAGCTGGAAGAAGGTTAGTGGGGCAAATTATTATCGTGTATTCAGATCATTTGAACCTTCATTTGAATATGATGCAGATAAAAAGGCATATTACTATAAATCATGGGTTGAAGTGGGTAGATATACTCCTGACAGTTCTGCTGTAAAGGGATATCGTTACAGAAAGCTTGAAGAGATGGATGTAACTTCTGTAACAGATGAAGAGTTAACCTATATAAAGAATGGAATGACTCAGACATTGTATGCAGGACCTGTTAGTGGAACAAAGTATTACTACTTTGTAGTTGCTTATAAGAATAAACCTCAGCATGGATATATAGAAGAAAATGATGAAGCTGCATATTATGAAAGTGCACCAAGTAAGGCTGCTTCAGCAACTATAAAGGAAGTTAAACCTTCTAAACCTGTACTTGCTAAGGTTTCATCAAAGAAGAAGACAGTATCTGTTACTATTAAGGGCTCTGTTAAGGCTGATGGATATGAGATCTACCGTTCGATAAAGAAGAAGAGTGGATTCAAGTCTATCGGTGAAGCTAAAGGCATATCACCTGTTTATAAAGATAAGTATAATAAAAAGAAAAATAAGCTTAAGAAGAATAAGACTTATTACTATAAGGTTCGTTCTTATGTATATAATGAGGATGGATCAAAGGTTTACTCGGCTTACTCGACTGTTAAAAAGGTTAAGTTTAAGTAATCCGGATAAACAGACGATTTAGACATATAATTACGTTTTTTATTGTATTAAACCATGCTTTTATGTATAATTGACTAGGTAGGCATAAGTCTGCAAATTTGTATTAAACTCCGGGGGTGTTTATGGCTAAGTTATATATTAAAGCACAGGATCTTGAGGATTACGATTCAGTCAAGGTATTTAATGAAAGAGGTAAAGAAGTCTATTATACAAAGGATGACTTTATTGCTACAGGCCATCGTATAAAGATATTTCTTGCGGATACAATAAGTGAATGTGGATATGTTCAGGAGAAGTACGACAGAGAGGAAATCAAGTTTGAATTCGCGGCAAGAGATAAGTTCGGAACTATCTCCAGAGATCATAGATCAAGAATGCAGAGATATCTTGTAGACTATGATGAAGACTGGGATGTTGAAGGTGATGCTGTTTCATGGAACTATGTAGTTCACAGTGGAAGTATTGAACCTATGAAGGTAAAGAGCATGCCTTATGTAATTCCGGGTCAGGCGCTAAATATGTGTGAAACCTATATCCTTGAAATCGATTCCGATTCAGATGTTCTTATAGGACTTGCATTTGCACTTGCTTTATATGCGCTTAACAAATATCGGTACTAAAATAATAAAAGATTTATAGAAAGGGTAAGGCTGAATGTCTTACCTTTTCTTTTTGCTTGCATTTTTTGGATATGTAATGTAGATTATTACTGTTATGGAAAAATCTAATAAAAGTTTAAGAAATTCATTTTTATTACTTATGACAGCTGTTATCTGGGGAACATCATTTGTTGCTCAATCAGCAGGGATGGTATATATTGGACCATTTACATTTAGCGTAATAAGATACATACTCGGTGGTTTGGTGCTGATTCCGGTCATAATCATTCTTAGAAGAAAGAATCCTGATTCGCCGGATATAAAGCTTTCGATAAAGTATGGCGTAGGATGTGGAATTATACTTTCCACAGCCAGTAATTTTCAACAAATGGCTATGCTTAAAGCATCAGCCGGTAAAGCAGGATTTATTACTGCTCTCTATATAATAATGGTACCGGTAATAGGCATTTTTCTAAAGAAAAAAACATCCCCGGTTATATGGGTTAGTGTAATTCTTGCGGTTGCAGGACTTTATTTTCTATGTATAGGAAGAGGCGGAGATATTACACTTGATTTCTCTGATATACAGCTTCTGATATGTGCTATTATTTTCTCTTTTCATATTCTGTTTATTGATAAAGCTAATGAAAAGGGTGTAGACGGAGTTGTTATGTCTTCTACGCAATTCTTTGTTGCAGCTATAACAAGTCTGATATTTGTATATCCTGTAGATGGTTGTGTATATGATATGATGCCTGATATAACACTTGTTAAGGCTGCTTTTCCGGCACTATGTTATTCAGGGTTTATGGCATGTGGAGTCGCTTATACGCTTCAGATCATAGGGCAGGATGGAGTGAATCCGACTGTGGCTTCGCTGATTATGAGTCTGGAGTCTGTGGTTTCAGCTATATCGGGGGTTCTGATACTTCATCAGTTTATGAAGATGGATGAGGTGATTGGTTGTATTATCATGTTTCTGGCAATCATTCTGGCTGAGCTTCCGATTGAAGCGTTGATTAATAAAGGAACACATGGAAAAAGAAGAAAAATTAAAGTATGAGTAAGGAATTGAGGAATAGATTATGTCACATATTGACCAGAAAAAGATAAGAAATTTCTGCATTATAGC
>DOVG01000055.1 GCA_003520205.1 Lachnospiraceae bacterium | reverse complement strand
GAAGAGGCTACAACAGAGGCTACTGAGTATACAGTTCCTCAGGGTGTTACAGACAGTGCTGATGAAAATGCTGATGATGATATCGTAGCTCTCATTGCTGATGATGGTCTTAAGCCAGATAGCACAGTTACACTTGATGTTTTCTCACAGCTTGCAAACGTTCCAGGTGAGCTTACTGGTTGGTCAGGAAAGCTTTTTCAGGATAAGTTCAATGTAAAGCTTAATGTTATCTGTGACGTATCAGGTGCTTATGATACACGTATGCAGGAGGGTAACCTTGGTGATATCGTTGTTTGGGGTTCAAACGGCGATAAGTATAAGAAGGCTGTAAATTCTGGTATGCTTTGGAACTGGGATGATGAAGATCTTCTTAATGAATATGGTCCATACATTGCAGAACACATGAAGACAGCTCTTGCAGCAAATAGAACTCTTAATGATGATGGCGGCCTTTACGGCTTTGGTCACAACGTAGCTTCAAGCTCAGCAGACCATGAGACTTTCATGTATAGCTGGGATATTCGTTGGGATCTTTATGAGCAGCTCGGTCACCCGGAGGTTAAGAATCTTGACGACTATGTTTCACTTCTTGAGTCAATGAAGCAGATCTGCCCAACTGATGATAATGGTAAGGAAACTTACGCAGCTTCACTCTGGCCAGATTGGGATGGAAACATGGTTATGTACGTAAAGTCAACAGCTACAGCTTATTATGGATATGATGAGCAGGCTCTTGGTATTTACGATGTTGATTCAGGTGTTTACCATGATGCTCTTGAAGAGAA
Source organism: Lachnospiraceae bacterium (assembly GCA_003520205.1). Classification (GTDB taxonomy): domain Bacteria; phylum Bacillota; class Clostridia; order Lachnospirales; family Lachnospiraceae; genus Eubacterium_Q. The sequence goes on along the minus strand of DOVG01000055.1, from coordinate 1,927 downwards.
TGGTCCATACCTTGAAATGCTTAAGTTTTACAACACACTTTACCAGAAGGGTCTTCTTGATCCTAACTCAATGACTCAGACATATACAGATATGTCAGAGAAGATGAAGGTCGGTGGTGTATTCTACTCAATCTTCAACTATGCTGGTAGAGATATCTACAATACAGATGAGCATCTTTCACAGAATAAGATGATGTGCTCACTTACACCTGATGATTGTACTCCTGTTGTTTATGGTATGAGTACTTACGGTGGAAACAGACTTTGGACAATCGGTGCAAATACACAGTATCCTGAGCTCTGTATGGCTATCATCAATTACCTTTCAACACCAGATGGATACATGGAATACAACTATGGACCTAAGTCGCTGCAGGCTACTCCAGATGCAACAGATGGCTGCTGGTACTATAAGGATGGAAAGACATATTTCACAAAGCTTGGTAAGGCCTGCGCAGAGGATAGAACAACTGTTATGCCAGAAGAGCTTGGTGGAAAGACATTTAATGATGGCTGCATTCAGATCAACAATACAACATGGTCAACATCAGCTACAAATCCTATTTCAGGTGAGAGATATGATTGGCATTATTGGTCATCAGAGCAGACAGAAGCTAAGAATGACACAGAGAAAGACTGGAGATCTTTCGTAGCAGAAAAGCTCGGTGTTGAAAATGATTCAATCAAGCTTCCAGATGAGTATCTTGATGCTAAGACGCTTGCAGATGGCAGTAAGGCATTTAAGGTTGCTGTAGCAACAACTTATGCAGATGCAGATCAGTCAGCTGAATTAAAGGCTGCTTGGAACCAGGTTACAGATGCTATAGTTACAGGTTCATGGAATGCAATCTATGCTAAGTCAGATGATGAATTTGATAAGATCGTTTCAGATATGATTACTAACTGTTATGCACTTGGTTACGAGGACTGTCTTGCATGGTCACAGGAAGGTGCAGCAGAGAGAAAGAGACTTGAGGATATCGTTAAGTCAGGTGACTCTCTTACAGAATAATCCATGAATCAAAAAAATTGAAATATGATTCATAGTAAATGTTAAAGACTTGAAATATTGATATTGACTTTATAAACGCCGTTTTGTAAAATATATTACAATACGGCGTTTATATTATTGCTGATAAGAGCAGCCTCATAACGTATTTTGCTGTTTTGGAAAGTTTTGAGCAGCCTCATAACGTATTTTGCTGTTTTGGAAGTTTTGAGTAGCTTCATAACGGATTATGCTTTTTGGAAAGTGCATTTAGAACTATGTACGGAAGGAGAATGATTTGAAAGGATTTTTTAGTGTAGACGGACCTTTGTATAGATTTGTTGAAACTTTTTGGAACTTGATTAAGTTAAATTTTTGCTGGCTCGTCACAGGCGCTCCGCTAATTGCAGCAGGTTATCTATGTGCCTCTATCAGTCAGCTGCTTGCGGTCGTACTGACTCTTATAGGAGCTGGCTTCCTTGGTGTATCTACTGTAACGGCATTTTATGTGCTGCAGAAGATGGTGGATAATCGTGAAGGCTATATATTTAAAATGTTCTTCAGGGAGTGGAAAAAGAATTTAAAGGTCGGATATCCAATGGGATTCATCAACGCCATTGCAATCTGGGCGATATTTATGGATTTCCAGCTTTATAACGCTGTGACTGATCCGAATGATAAAATCAGATATTTTTTCCTGGCAGGAGGCATCATTCTATCCATAGTGGGATATTTTACATTTGTTTATGCCTATCCTTTGGCAGGCAGATATGATAATACCTGGTTTGCATGCATTAAGAATTCTTCAAGAATAGTATCGAGGTACTTTGGAAGAACAATGCTGATGACCCTTGTAATAGCCTTTGAAATAGCTATTTTCATCTGGAATCAGTTCCTCATGGTAATAGGAGCACTTATTGCCCCTGTAACTGTAATGTA
>DOVG01000239.1 GCA_003520205.1 Lachnospiraceae bacterium | reverse complement strand
ACTATGCTTGGAGGACTTACTGTCAGACGTATCTATGAAATGCCCGATTATTACTGTATATCAGCATATACTTCAGCATCTAAGGATGAATTAACAAATATATATGCGAAAAATGTAATACTGGCAATAGGTGGTATGTCAGGTAAAGGACTTGGAGAAGCAGATATAAATGTCACAAAGTCACTGCTTGATGATATAGAAGTCAGCTATGCACCTTTCAAACCCGGGCTTACTCCAATCGTATGCAATGAAGATTTATCGGCGCTTAGCGGTATAAGAATTAAAGCAAATGTTAAAGTTGATAATCATTATGAAGATGGAGAGATACAGATAAATGACAAAGGACTCAGTGGCATAGTTATAATGAATATGTCCGGATTTTTAGATGTTGGTTCAAAGCTTCATATAAATGTCCTGGATAAGATAAATGAAGAAGAGTTTGTCTTACATTTTAATGAGATAAAGAGTCTATTCCCATCTAAGAAGATTATTGCTTATCTGAATGGTTATATAAATGATAAGCTTGCTGATTATTTTGTTAAAGAGATATATGGTGATTTTTATGATATAACTCTTTCAGACATAAATGAATCAGGTATAAGAAATATATATAATGAACTGACTGACTGGTGTCTTCAGGTTAAGGAAATATGTGGATTTGAATATTCACAGGTTACCAAGGGAGGCATACTGACAGATCAGATAGATGATGAAAATATGCAGATAAAAAACAGCAGAGCAGTGTACGCAGTAGGAGAGGTAACAGATGTTTACGGAAAATGCGGCGGTTATAATCTGACCTATGCATTTATTACCGGATATTTAGCAGGTAACAGTGTAAGAAAATGATAATAATTAAAGATTCGAGACAGAAAATAGGATATACAAAAGAAGATCTTATACAGACTATTAAAAAGAAGTTGAAGGTCAAATCTGATAAAGAGTTTGAAGAGGAAGTAATCAGCTTTCATATTTACAGAGAATCTCTTGACTCACGAAAGCATGATGATATCCATTATGTGGTTTCTATAAGTGTAAATCTTAAAAATGAGGGGAAATTTTTAAAATTAGTTAACAATAAAAATATTATGTTAACAAAACCTAAAAAATATACTTTTCCTCACATTTTAAATACAGAAATCAGAGAGTATATAGATATAAATCCTGACTACCGACCCGTGATAGTGGGCTCGGGACCAGCCGGATATCATGCTGCTCTTAAGCTTTCTTACGCGGGCTTCAAACCTATAGTTCTCGAACGTGGCAGAGCTGTGGAAGAAAGAATTCATGATATTGATTCTTTCTGGAATAATAATAAGCTGGATACAGATAGTAATGTCTGTTTTGGTGAAGGCGGTGCCGGTACATTTTCAGACGGAAAGCTTAATACTGGAAATAAAGATAAAGGCGGATATTTTAAAGAGGTTCTTGATACATTTGTTCGATATGGCGCTCCGGAATCTGTAGGTTATATGGCGAAACCTCATATAGGTACTGACGTATTAAGAGATATACTTGTTAAGATGAGAAATGATATTATAAGACTTGGAGGAGAGGTAAGATTTTCCAATAAACTTATTGATATTGATTTTGATAATGATCAGAGTGAATTTGGCTATGAGACTGAAAACCCCAGATATGAACTCACCGTAGATTCTCCTGATGGAATATATAAAATAAGTACATATAGTGTTATTCTTGCAATTGGTCATAGCGCTAGAGATACATTTAAAATGTTATATAATCATAATTATCAGATAGAGAAAAAGCCGTTTGCAATAGGTGTAAGAGCTGAACATAAAGCTGAGGATATTAATAAGGCGATGTATGGTGATGATTTCCGTAAATTATATGGAGATAGTCTTCCAACTGCCGATTATAAGCTGACCTATCATACCAGAATGCTTGATGAAGAAAGAAGCGTTTTTTCTTTCTGTATGTGCCCTGGCGGCTATGTGGTTAATTCTTCCACGGAAGAGGATGGTATATGTATAAATGGTATGAGTTATAAGGACAGAGCCGGTGAGAATTCTAATTCAGCCATTATTGTAAATATAAATCCTGAAGATTATAAGGATTATAAATATGAAGGTATCGATGTACTAGGCGGTTTAAGCTTTCAGCAGGAGCTGGAAAAGGCTGCATTTAAAGCCGGAGACGGACTGATTCCAGTAACCACATATAAGGATATGAAAGAAGATAGAGTTACTGACAGTTTTGGTACTGTTAAACCTAATATATGTGGAAAGTATAAAATGGCTTCTATAAAGGATGTTCTTCCGGAATATGTTTATAATGCCATACTTGAAGCTATGCCGTACTTCGGAAAGCGGATAAAAGGGTATGACAATCCGGATACTGTTATATCTGCAGTTGAAGCAAGAAGCAGTTCGCCGGTCAGAATAGTTCGAAATGAACATTTGATGGCCGAGGAGTATCCCGGTATTTTTCCTTGTGGTGAAGGTGCGGGATATGCCGGAGGCATAACATCTGCTGCTGCAGATGGAATAAAAACAGCAGAAGCTTTATCAGAATATCTTGTGGATGATCTGATTGAGAGCTATAAAGCATATGAAATATCAAAATATGTTTGATACATTGAAAGAGAGGAATGTCATGGACATGAATATTGATATAAGAAAAACACTTAAATATAAGAATCGTATTGTTATTAAAGTAGGCTCTTCATCATTAATGCATGAAGAAACAGGCGAACTTGATTTTGTAAAAGTTGAAAAAATGATACGAATCATAAGTGATTTAAAGAATCAGGGAAAGGACGTAATTCTTGTATCTTCCGGTGCTATATCAGTTGGAAGAAAAATCTTAGGACTTTCTAAAAAACCTGAAGTTCTTTCGATGATTCAGGCTTGTGCAGCTCTTGGTCAGGGAGAGCTGATGATGCTTTATCAGAAGCTTTTCATGGAATATAACAATAAGGCAGCGCAGGTACTTCTTACATTTGATGCTATAACAAATGATGAAAGAAGAAAGAATGCTGAAAATACATTGAAACAGCTTCTGGACCTTGATGTCATACCTATTGTAAATGAAAATGATACAGTTGCTACTGAAGAAATCGAATTTGGAGATAATGATACACTTTCAGCTATTGTTTCTACTCTTACCGGAGCTGATATGCTGGTTCTTCTTACAGATATAGATGGATTCTACACGGACGATCCAAGAAAGAATCCAAAGGCTAAAAGATTATCCGTTATAGAGCATATAGATGATTCTCTTAAGGATATGGCTAAAGGAACAGTAACACGCTATGGAACCGGTGGAATGTATACTAAAATAGCTGCTGCTCAGATAGCATGTCATGCCGGTGCTGATGTTGCTATACTTGAATCAAAGGATATGGAAATAATTCATAGACTTATGGACGGCGAAGATGTAGGAACTATATTTGTTAATGATACATCTACAGACTTTAATCTACTTGATTTTATCAAGAATAAGAAGTATTTGGACAGATAATTAGTTCTTTTGAAAGAAGATGTATATGGGAGGTTATATGGAAGGTACTGGTCTTGTACTTGCCGGGGGTGGCGGCAAAGGAATATATCAGATAGGTATGATAAGATCACTTATTGAGGCAGGGCTTATGAATGATATCGTAGCAGTGTCAGGAACCTCAATAGGTGGTGTTAATGCAGTCCTTTTCTCTGAAGGTCTTGCTGAAGGTGGTCTGGATAGAGTAGTAAGCCAGATGGAAGAAGCCTGGAATGATATAGATTATAAAGTTTTCTTTAATACTGATCCAACCGGACTTAAGTCAGGAGACAGTCATTTTTCTAGAAATGCAACTGAAAAACTGATTGATAAATATCTGAATTACAGTCTTTTTAATTCTGAAAATGTAAAAACTATTCCTACATATGTTACTGCTGCTGAATGTCCTCCTGAAATAGTTACTTCTGAACATATAACAGATGAAGAGCTGAAGCTTCTTACATCTGCGTCTGTAGAAGATACTTATAAATTATATGAAGCCAGGTATTTCAGTCTTCAGAATAAATCCAATGATTTTATAAAGAGTGCTGTTCTCGCTACAACAGCATTGCCCGTAATATATAATCCGGTAAAAGTAGAGGAACGTCTATACATAGATGGAGGAGTTAAGGATAATATTCCTATTAAACCTTTATATGAACTTGGTATCAGACGTTTTATTGTCATAGAGCTGACCACAGAGTCTGAAATAAAAAATATAGAAGAATATGCTGATGCAGAAATTATAGATATATTACCAAGTCATGAACTGGGCAGACTTCTAAGCGGTACTATGAATTTTGATAGTGAAGATATTGCGGTAAAGAAGGAACTTGGAATCAGAGATGGACGTAGATATGTTAAGACTTTATTTGAAAAGGATGAAATCTATATAAAACTTGAAAAAGAACTTGCAGCAAGAGACTATGAAGATATCATCAGAAATATGAAGTTTGAAAGAACATATAATACACTGGATAAAGATATTAATTCCAGATTTGACTACATTAATAATATTAAAAGTAAGTATGGTATTTAAGTATATCCAAAGTAACTGTAAAAAATACATTTATATATAAGGGAGCTATATGAATAAAGTATTTATAAATGCTATTATTTCAGATGTAACAATTATCACGATAGAAGATATAAAAAAATGGGTAAATGAAAAAGGTAATTTCATGTTTGATTTTATAATTAAACTTGTTATTGCTGTATTTCTTTATGCTATTTTAAGTAAAGTACTTAAGAAAATTGCTACGTCTATCCAGTCAAAACTTGATAATAAGGGGATAGATAAAATAGCAAGTCATTTTATTATCAATATTATAAGATATGGAATACTTATTTTCGCATTATTTACTATAATTACCCAGCTTAAGATAGTTGAGGTAACTTCTATAGCAGCGCTTGTTGCTTCAGCCGGTGTTGGTATATCACTTGCCATGCAGGGGGCACTTTCTAACTTTGCAGGAGGAATCCTTCTTCTTATTTTGAAACCATTTAAAAAAGGTGACTATATAGTTATTCCTAGTGCAAATATAGAAGGTACAGTTGAAATAATAGAAACATATTATACAACTATCAAAACTATATTCGGAGAAGAAGTAAAAATACCAAATTCACAGCTGACAAACAATTCTGTTCTGAATCGAGGAGGAAGTGAAAGCAGAGTATTACTTATCAAAGTCGGCATTTCTTATGATACAGATATAGATCTTGCAAAAAATGTACTGAAAAATATAATTGATTCACAGGAAAATATACTAGGTACACCTAGAGATGTATTTGTTGAAGAACTTAGCGAACATTCAATAATAATGGGAATTTTGTGTATGGTTTCTGTAAGCGAATATAATAATGTCAGAAGACAGCTTAATGAAAGAATACTTATAGGTCTTAGAGAAAATAATATAGAAATACCATTCAATCAGCTTGATGTACATGTTATAGATAAGTAGTATAGAGAATAGAAAAACTGATTAATAAAGAGAGTAGTAGAGTAAATAATGGTTCAAAAAGTTGTAATAATACTAGCATCAAACTCACCTAGAAGAAAGGAACTTCTTCAACAGGCAGGACTTGAATTTCAGGTGATTACAAGCGATATAGATGAAAAAACAGTGGAAACAAGTCCTGAAAAAGTGGTTTTAAAGCTTTCAGAAATGAAATGCAGTGCTGTATCAGATATATTTATTCGTAAAACCCCTGAAAAAGAATTTTTGCAAACACTAAATATGCTGATTCCTGACGATGGAGGAATACTTATAATTGCAGCAGATACAGTTGTTGCATATGATGGAATAATCCTTGGGAAACCGGGAAATGCATCAGAGGCTAAAAAGTATCTTATGAAACTGTCAGGTAATATCCACGAAGTTTATACAGGCGTAAACTGCAAATACCTGACATATAGTTCATATCTGAACAGGCTTATAGAAGCTGACAGCTTTAGTTTTTACTCTAAAACAGATGTTAAAATGTATCCATTTGATGAATATGAAGCACTTGATTATATTGCAACTGGAGAACCTATGGATAAAGCCGGCGCATACGGAATCCAGGGAATTGGTTCAAGACTTGTTGAATCAATAAATGGTGATTATAATAATGTGGTTGGCTTACCACTAAGTAAACTTATAAAAGAACTATCTGACAGAGAATATATAAGCTATAAATAAGTTACCATATAAGTAGTAATAGAATAGTGATAGATAATAATATCGATTTATTCGTGAAACCATAGTTTTGCGAAAATATTCCTTGATTTTATCTCTATTTTGTTTATAATTATATAGTAATGTATAGTAATGAATTTTAGGAGGTTCTGCTTTATGTCAGAATCATATGCAAAGCAGCTTTCAAAAAAACAAATACTCGAACTTAGATCAGTTCTTTCTGAGCTTCCTCCTTATGTAAAGGATTTTATGCGAAGTATTGAGACAACAACTCAGCCTCGAACCCGTATAGCTTATGCTCATGATATCAAATACTTCTTTGAATTTCTTCAGTCAGAAAATCCATTTCTTAAGAAGAAAGAAATGTACGAAATAACTTACGAAGATATTAATAAACTTGAGTCCAGGGATATCGAGGAATATCTGGATTATCTTTCTTACTATGTCCGTAATGGACGTGAATATACTAACGATAATGCTTCTAAAAAGAGAAAACTTGTCGGTTTAAGGGCTTTCTTTAAATATCTTTATATAAATGACTGTATATCTCAGAATGTTACTGAAAAAGTAAAAACACCTAAAATTAAAGAAAAAACCATCACTCGTATGGAGGCAAATGAAACAGCTGATTTCCTTGATACAGTTGAATTTGGAAATAATCTTACGGAACGTCAGATGAAATTCCATGAACGTGACAAGGTTCGTGATCTGGCACTTCTCACGCTTATGCTTAGTACCGGGCTTCGTGTATCAGAAACTGTTGGCCTTAATATAGATGATGTTGATTTTGATAATTCACGAGTAAAAGTTACCAGAAAAGGTGGTAATGAAGCTTTTGTATATTTTTCTGATGAAGCTACAGGTTATATACAGGATTATATAAAAGAAAGAGAGAAAATTATTGCAGTAGATGGGCACGAAGATGCACTCTTCCTCTCCTCTCACAGAAAACGTATATCTGTCAGAACAGTAGAAAATATGGTAAAGAAGTACTCTCGTGTCACTACTCCGCTTAAGCATATAACGCCTCATAAGCTTCGTAGTACTTATGGAACTGCATTATATCAGGAGACAGGCGATATATATCTGGTAGCAGATGTTCTTGGACATAAAGATGTAAATACAACACGTAAGCATTATGCAGATATAGATCAGGAAAGAAAACGTGCAGCCAGAAATAAAGTGACTCTAAGAAACGATGATTAACAATAATAATATTATGTAAACTCTATATTAAATATATTAAAAGGGCTGACTCCTATCTAATGACAGCCCTTTTTAAGTGAAACTATTTTGTGTTTAATATATTAAAAAATCTTTAGCTTCAGCGCCTATAATTTTTTTACATAAGATTCTCATCATAAACAGCTCTTTGTCCACCCACGTATTTAGGTCTATATCTGGCGCATATTATTGGAGCTTCACCAATTTTACGAAGGCTGATTCTCATAGGAACAACTACGCTATGAATATGCATACCTATCATAGTTCCACCTATATCTATTCCGGCATCAGCTTTCTGATTTATTGATTCTACTAATACAGGCTTATCGTATCTTTGATAACATACTGTAGCAAATGCTCCTCCTGCATGATTAGGCTGTGGAATAGCATTTACCTGTTCGAATCCATATTTTAGCATTGCTTCTTCTTCGATTACCAAAGCTCTGTTTAGATGTTCGCAGCATTGAGCAGCGGCATAAATCCCATTTTCTTTTAAAACAGGTATTATTCCATCATATATTGCTTCGGCTGCTTCAAGATTAGTAGAACTACCAATTTGATTTCCGATTATTTCACTCGATGAGCATCCTATAACGAAGAT
>DOVG01000110.1 GCA_003520205.1 Lachnospiraceae bacterium | reverse complement strand
TTGGTTGTAAGTCTTACAGCAGGACTTGTAATGGCAGGCATAGGAGCAAATATAAATGCACAGGCTGGACAATCATATGACTCATCTAATGTGGGAATCTCAAATCGTGTCGGAGAGTATATCAAGAATGGGAAAGATGAGGATCCGGTAGCAAAGCTGACAAATGGACTTGCTTCCAAAACGGATTCAACAGTTACTAATAGTAAGAAAAAGGCTTCTGAAGAAGAGGACGTTGATCTGGTTGATGCATCACTTACAGATGCAAAAGAGTATCCTCAGTTCAAAGGAAGAGCTGTAGTAACAACAGAGGATAATGTAAATATCAGAACAAAGGATAACACAGACTCAGAAGTTGTTGGAACACTTGCAAGAGGCGGTGTGTGCCTTGTTAAGGAAATCGGTAAGGAATGGACAAAGATAGCTTCAGGTTCCTGCGAGGGATATATCGCTAATGAGTTCCTTGCTTACGGTGATGATGCCGGTAAGTGGTGCGAGGATAATGGTGTCGAAAGAACTGCAACTGTTTGTACAGCAACACTTAAGGTTCGTGAAGATAAGGATGAGAAGAGTGATTGTGTAACTCTTATTCCTGAAGGCGAAGAGTACTATGTTTATAGTGTAAGTGGTGAATGGACAGAGGTTTCAGTTGATGATGATATTCGTGGATTTGTAAGAAGCGAGTATGTAGATGTTAAGTACGATAACCCAAGAGCTATTTCTGTTGAAGAGCAGGAAGAAATGGACAGACTGGCTCAGGAAGAAGCTGATAGAGCATGGCTTGCATATCTTGAAGAGCAGAAAGCGCTTCAGGAGGAAGCAGAGCAGCAGGCAGCTGAAAATGCAGAAGGAACAGAAGTCGCTGATGCAGAGACTGATGAAACAACACCTGAGGGTGAAGCTGCAGATCAGCAGACAGCTGACGAGGCAGCTACAGATGAAACAGCTACAGATGAGACAGCAACAGATGAAACTTCAACAGATGAAGCAGCAACAGATGAGTCACAGAGTTCTGAATCAGAAGAGACTACAGAGGCTGAAACAGAGGCAGAGACAGCAGCACCTGCAGGTTCTACAGGAGTTGATCTTGTAAACTTCGCACTTCAGTTTGTTGGAAATCCATATGTATGGGGTGGAACAAGCCTTACAGAGGGAGCTGACTGCTCAGGATTTGTTCAGAGTGTATATGCTGAATTCGGTTATTCGCTTCCGCGTACAGCTGATGTACAGGCAGGTTGTGGTGTAGAGGTTAGTCTTTCAGATCTTCAGCCTGGAGATCTTCTGTTCTACTGGAATGGTTATGAGATAGGTCACGTAGCTATATATGCAGGTGACGGAATCGTTGTACATGCATCTAACTCAAGAGATGGTATCAAAACATCACCATATAACTATAGAACACCATGTAAGGCATGTAGAATTATAGGACAGTAAAAGATATTGTGATTATAATACAAGCCTTAAAGTAGTTTATTTATCTAAAGCGGCACTGAATAGTGTCGCTTTTTAGTTTATCATTTTAATCTTGCTCTGTTTTTTGTGCAATATGCACAGAGGATAATCTATGTGGTTGACAATAATTAACATAAAGTTACGTTAATCATTGTTGATAAATGCATCCGAAAACCCTTTATTCTTCGGTTATTAACAAACTTATCAACATTATCAACATAAAATGGGTATACATAATCAGTAATTTTTGCGACCAGAAAAAAATAAAAATTTCGTTATTTCTAACAAACTTTTATTATTTGATGGAAACTGGATTAAAAAAATAAAATATTTTGGCACTTAATGTGCATATATGGTATAATCATTTTAACGTATCTGTAAAGAAGTCATAGATATTATAATATACAGTACTAGATTGTATGGCTTTAGATGCGTAAACTAGCGAGAAGGAGATGTGGACTATGAACTATAACATTGCGGGAAAGAATATTGATTTAACAGAAGGATTAAAACAGGCAGTTTATGATAAGCTGGGAAGACTTGAGAAGTTCTTCGCAGAAGACGCTAATGCAAATATTACTCTATCTGTTGAAAAGGAGAGACAGAAGATAGAGGTAACAATCCCTATGAAGGGACATATCATAAGAGCAGAACAGGTAAGCGACGATATGTATGTATCTATAGATATGGTTGCTGAAACTATAGAGAGACAGGTTGTAAGATATAAGAAGAAGATCATAGATCAAAGTCAGGATGCTGCATTCTTCCAGAATCGTTTCCTTGAAGAAGAGGATGTTGAGGATTATGATGAGATTCAGATCATCAGAAGCAAGCGCTTCCCAGTTAAGCCTATGTATCCAGAAGATGCATGTGTACAGATGGAGCTTCTTGGTCACAGCTTCTATATGTTCAGAAATGCAGAAACTGATGAGGTAAATGTTGTTTATAAGAGAAAAGGTAATACATACGGCCTTATCGAACCTGAATACTAAAATTAAATATGATTCTATGGGGAGCTGGTAATATGGCTGAGAGGAAGTATGAACTTCGACCCATTAACCTGATTTGGATAATGCCAACGTAGGGATAGATAATAAACATGAATTTTTTATGTTGATATAAAACAGCTGGCATATCTTTGTATGTTAGCTGTTTTTTTATATCTTAGGAAGCTGCTATGCAGTTTCTAACAATCACGAAGTGATTTTTAAACTCCATTTAGAAAAAGCTTTAATGAAAGGAAGTAATGGATATGGTAAAGATTAATGGTGAAAGCTATGACTATGTCGGACTTTCGGTAGCAGAAATGATTGAAAGAAACGGTTTTTCTACTGACCGTATTGCTGTTGAAATCAACGAAGAAATAGTCCCAAAGGCAAATTATTCTTCAACCGTTCTAAAGGATGAAGATACGGTTGAGGTTGTTAGTTTTGTAGGAGGTGGCTGATATGATTCCGACCAGAGCAGAGTGGGAAGGAGCGCTGATAGATAGACATGGGGAAGAACGTCAGAGGGCGTTTTTAAATGCTACTGTAGCTGTTTGTGGTCTGGGAGGATTGGGCTCAAATATAGCAACTGCACTGACAAGAGCCGGAATAGGAAAACTGATTCTGATTGATTTTGATAAGGTTGATATTACTAATCTGAATCGTCAGCAGTATAAGATGAAGCAGCTGGGAATGGATAAAACTGAAGCTATGTCAGAAAATCTTAGGGAGATATCTCCATATACAGATATAGAAACGCATACGGTGAAGCTGTATGAGGGAAATATTCCGGAGCTGCTTGCTGAAGCAGATATTATATGCGAGGCATTTGACAAGGCAGATCAGAAATCATTGCTTGTTAATACTGTGCTGGAAACATTTCCTGATAAATATATAATATCAGGATCTGGTATGGCTGGTTTTGAAAGCGCCAATATGATACAGACGCGTAAATCAATTGGTAAGCTATATGTGTGTGGAGATGGGAAAAGTGATGTGAACGACGGTATAGGTCTAGTAGCATCAAGAGTCATGGTATGTGCGGCTCACGAAGCACATATAGTTCTCCGTATACTTTCAGGAGAACTGGAGGTTTAAGGAGCGGGGGAATATAGACATATATTAAAAAGAATAATGAGATTATGGATAAAGGAGAGATTATGGAAGACAAATTAGTTATTGGAGGAAAAGAGTTTAATTCAAGATTTATTCTCGGATCAGGAAAATATTCGATGAAGCTTATAGAGGCTGCAGTTCGCGATGCCGGTGCTGAGCTTATTACTCTTGCAGTAAGAAGAACAAACACAAAGGATCAGGAAAATAT
>DOVG01000038.1 GCA_003520205.1 Lachnospiraceae bacterium | reverse complement strand
CTTATAAGAGAATGTGGCGTACTTGATTCTCTTTCTGAAACTGCACAGCATGATCTCGCCAATCTGATAACTCTTTTCCTGGGAATAACTATCGCAGAAAAGATGCAGGCAGATTCTTTCTTGAATCCACAGACACTGCTTATACTTGGTCTGGGACTCGTTGCATTTATCTTTGATACTGCCGGTGGTGTGCTTTTTGCAAAACTGATTAATATCTTCGCCAAGAAGAAGATAAATCCAATGATAGGTGCTGCAGGAATATCTGCTTTCCCTATGTCTGCCAGAGTTGTTCATAAGCTAGGACTTGAAGAGGATAGCTCAAACTTCCTCCTTGCTCATACAATCGGTATTAACGTATCAGGTCAGATAGCTTCCGTTATAGCCGGCGGACTTATTCTTAATCTGATAGCACGATAGGAGGACCTGAACATGAAGATAGATACAAATGCATTTTTAAATTCGCTTCCAATTATGGGAGTAGGTCTGCTGGGAATATTTATAGTAACCGCCGTCATTATTCTCGGTATATACATTCTCAAAGCTGTTACAGCTCATGTAGCAGATACCGAAGAATCAGACAATGAAGCTTCAGATAAAGCTGAAAAAGAAAAAGATCCATCAGCTCCGAAGGAATCTGCTATGGATCTTATGAAAGAACGTGAGAAAAAAGATTTTCTTGATACTGATGACAATTCTCTTTATATATCAAAAGATCTGTAAATCAGCTAATCGGGAGAAGAAGCCTTACTGTGAAGCCTTCTTCTCCTGATTCACATATCAGCTCACCATTCATTTTATACATTAAAGACTTAGCAATATAAAGGCCAAGACCGCTGCCGGAAGAGCCCGACTTTTCCTGCTGTTTTCCTCTGTAGAATTTATTCGTTATCAGATCCAGCTCATCAGCCGATACTCCCGGACCGTGGTCACTAATCTGCATCTCCAAATATTTATCAATAAGATTATATTCTACATTTATTTCAGTATTTGCATACTTATATGAATTCGAGATTATATTTCCTATAACCTGATTCATCCTCTTAATATCTATATTTATCAGTACATCGGGGCATTTTTTTTCTCTTATCAGCTCTCTATCATCATATTTCCTTACTATACTACTTAGATCTGAAGCAAGTACATCTGTGCAGCACACTTTGAATTCTCCCAGATCATTCAGTGTAGACGAGAATAGATCACTTACCAGAACATCTATCTGATCCGCTTTCTTATAAATATTATCCAGTTTATCTTTTATATCATCATCGTCAATACTACTCCAGGTTCCACTTTGCTGTCTCTTAACTATTTTCGCAGATAGAAGTTCAGTTGTCAGCTTTATTCCTGTTATCGGAGTCTTTAGATCATGACTAAGAGAAGCTATAAGCTCCTTTTCTTTACGCTGAAGTTCCACTTCCCTATTCCTTGACTCCGCCAGTTCTTCTCTCATGATGTCAAAGCTCTCAGTAAAAGCACCAAACATGTTATTCTTCGTCATTTCAAGAGGTGCATCAAGATTACCCTCTGCAATTTTACCCGCAAATCCTTTCAGATTACTAAATGGTTTTACTATATTATTATGAATATATATTCCGTAAATTGCTGTGCCAATAAATATTATCATTCCCGACAGGATCAATGCGAACAAAAAGCGATTCTCTATAGGTCTGTATATACTGTCTATATCCTTAGATATTATTACGCTTCCCACAACCACGTCATCTTTGATTATATATTTATATGGATAACGTTCGATAATAGCGCGCTCTACTGTCAGTTCGGAGTACTCTCCTGAAGCCGCTGTATGTTCAGAGGAACTATCATAAATCAATTTACCATCAGCATCTAAAACTACAAAATCAACACCAAAATCAGAAAAATCATAATCACTGAGTATGTTCCAGTTTTCCTCTGCTGTTTTGGCTATATCATTCAAAGCTGTCACATCTTCTGAAGCTTTAGATCTTCTGAAATCACCTTTTTTGATAATTATTCCAAATACCAAAACAGCCGTTATCCAGATAATCCCACATATAGATACTATTCTTACATAATTCTTCATTAAGTATTCCCTTATTCATAGAATTTACTCAATTACATATCCCACTCCCCAGACCGTCTTAATAATCTCGGGATTTTTAGAATCTTTCTCAATCTTTTCACGAAGATGTCTGATATGAACCGCAAGGGTTCCTTCACCTATAAATTCGTCATCCCATACATCTTTTAATAGTTCATCCTTCGTTACTACCCTGCCTCTTTTTTTAAGCAGATAATGCAGCATTTTGTATTCCATAGCCTTAAGACTTATCTGCTCCTTTCCAATACGAAGAACATGCATATTGGTATCCAGCATCAGTCCTTCGGTAATATAAATACTACCTTCCGGTGTTTTATCAGGTCTGTCAGATGAACCATAAGATTCTCCCAATCTTACGCTTGCAGCAATCTCTGCATCTTCCCTTGCCTTCTCATATCTGGCAAGTATGGTCTTCACTTTAGCAAGTAGTACATTTAATGTGTAAGGCTTCTTGATATAATCATCACCACCAACATTAAGCGCTATCAGAACATCATCATCACTAGTTCTTGCGCTGATGAAAAGTATAGGCATATCATAGTTTTCCCTTACCTTCTTACACAGTTCAAATCCGGACTTATCCCCCAGATTTATATCCAGCAGAAGAAGAGCCACTGTATTCTTTGACAGAAAATTTACAGCCTCGTCAAAGCTTGTAACATATGCTGTTTTGATTTCAAACAGATTGAAGTACTCCGCAGTTGACTGGGCTATTACTTCATCATCATCAATCATCAGAACCTTGTATTCCATTTGACTCCCCTCTCACATAACAATTATTGTACCAAGATTTTATTTCATAAAATCAATACCTATTGTACCATATCTCCCTTGGAGATATGCAATCCTTGCTTCGCAAGTATTGGCTGCATTTCATGCAGCGTATCCTCCCTTCGGTCGGAGCATTGATTTGCTATGCAAATCAATACCTATTGTACCTCAGGTGCATCGATTTGTGAAGCTAATCGACAGCAAATGTAAGCGGATTTTCATTCTCATTCATGCAGAAAATCAAGGAGCACCTTGGCGAACTGAGCCGGTAATTGTCCTTGAGGAGAATGTCCGCACCCATCAACGAGATATATTTTCTTTTGGGGAGCAGTTATTACATCATAGTATTCTTCTATCGGTCCAACAGGGCAA
>DOVG01000208.1 GCA_003520205.1 Lachnospiraceae bacterium | reverse complement strand
ATGAAAGGAATCTATTTTCCTGGACTCGGTATTTTTTTTAAAAATGTTTTATCTGGAATATCCCTTTTTGGCTTCGAGATAAAATTCTATGGCATTATCATAATGCTGGGATTTATATTTGCATATTATATATCGACACTCGAAGCAAAAAGAACAGGACAAAATCCGGAAGACTATATGGATCTGCTTTTGACACTGGTGGTTCCTTCGATACTTGGAGCCAGGATATATTATATATTATTTAATCTTAAGGAATTTGTTTCGCCAGGGAAAAGTGCTGGTGCGGTTATCAGGGATATGATAAATATCCGAAACGGTGGGCTGGCTATATATGGTGGACTTATTGCCGGAGCCATTAGTATTGTTTTTTTTGCAAGATATAAGAAAATCCGTTTTTCGTTAGTGCTGGATACCATTACTATGGGAATTCTTATCGGACAGATAATGGGTAGATGGGGCAATTTCTTTAACAGAGAAGTATTCGGAAGATATACAGATGGTATATTCCGGATGGGAATTCCTGTCGAGTATTATAGTAAGAACTTTATGCAGTATCTTACATCGTCCGGAATAGTAACAGATGAGATGCTGGCTCATCAGGAGGTTATAAATGGAGTTTCCTGTATAACAGTACACCCGACCTTCTTATATGAAGGACTCTGGAATCTGCTGCTCCTGATTCTTATATTTATTTTCAGAAAGAAAAAAAGATTTGATGGAGAAATCTTTACCTATTATATAATAGGTTACGGGATAGGAAGATTTATAATAGAGGGAATTCGTACAGATTCACTTATGATAGGCCCACTCAAGGTCAGCCAGGTTGTGGCTGCGGGGTGTGTAATAGTGGGGATAATGATTCTTGTATACAATTATAATAAGATAAAATTAAAAAAATTGAAAAAAGTGGAGCAAAGTGGGGAGGAAAGTGGAGAATAATAATCTATACTAGATATAGCTTGACTTTTTAAAAAGAATAACTACATATTGTGTAAAATAATAAAAAAACTCATTTTTAGATATCTAAAATGTCTGAAAATGAGTTCTTTTTTTGTCTAAAATGCTGGGTTTTCACAAAAAAATGCCTTGCATTTATGGTTTTTGTGGTTTAATATATTCGTTAAGTGGCGAGAAGTGGCACTAAATACCATTTTTACCCCACAAAGTGGAGATATCCACAATATCCACAGGTTATCCACAATTAGCAGGCTGGACCGGCGGAAGTAGATTTTACGAAAGGAGGAAGGATTCGTGGCTCTCAGTATGAAGGGTACATTTAAACATAATATTGATTCTAAGGGCCGACTGATCATTCCTGCCAAGATTCGTGATTCGCTGGGAAGCAGCTTTGTAGTAACAGTAGGTGTTGATGATTGTCTTTCTCTTTACTCAATTGAGGAATGGGAAAACTTCACTGAGAAGCTCGATAGACAGAGTAATAACAAAGCTAAAATCCGTATGTTAAAAAGATACTTCAGGTCAAATGCAGCTGATGTGGAAATGGATTCACAGGGAAGAGTTGTTATCCCACAGGATTTAAGAGAGTCAGCTGGTATCACCAAGGAGGTTGTAATAATTGGTGATGGTGAAAAGGCTGAAGTTTGGGATAGAGCTAAATGGGATGAATTACAGAAACAGGATATCTTCGACAAAGAGAATATCAGAGAAATGCTCGAGTCGATGGATATAGACTTTTAGGAGCATATAAATGAAATTTAAACATATTCCGATAATGCTGGAAGCTGTTCTTTCCGGACTGAATATAAAAGAGGATGGAATATATGTTGACGGAACGCTTGGTGGAGCAGGACATTCTTATGAGATAGCCAGGAGGCTTTCGGATAAAGGGCGTCTTATCGGAATAGATCAGGACAAGGATGCTATAGAGGCTGCGACTGAAAGACTGAAGGAATTTCAAAATATAAACATAGTGAGAAATAACTATGTGAATATAAGGACAGTTCTAGGCGGTCTGGGAATAGATAAGGTAGACGGAATACTTCTTGATATAGGAGTGTCTTCATATCAGCTGGATAATTCAGAAAGAGGTTTCTCGTACAGAGAAGATGCACCGCTTGATATGAGGATGGATCAATCTGTTGACTATACTGCTCAGGACATAGTTAATGATTATTCGGAAGAAGAGTTAAGAAGAATAATAAGCGTCTATGGAGAAGAAAAATTTGCTCCAAGAATTGCCGCAAATATAGTGAAGGCAAGAGAAATCTCCAGAATAGAAACGACATATCAGTTAAATGATATCATCAAAGAATCTATTCCGGCAGCTGCTCGAAGAACAGGTGGCAATCCTTCTAAGAAAACATATCAGGCGATAAGGATTGAGCTTAATAAAGAACTGACAGTTCTTGAAGATGCATTAGAGGACATGATTGATCTGCTGAATCCGGGTGGGAGACTGGCAATAATAACATTTCATTCGCTGGAAGACAGAATAGTAAAAAATGCATTTAGAACAGCTGAAAATCCATGTATATGTCCGCCGGAATTTCCGGTATGCACATGTGGGAGAAAATCAAAAGGAAAAGTAATAACCAGAAAACCTATTGTGGCAGATGAAAAAGAACTTGAGATTAATCCGAGAAGCAGTAGTGCAAAACTAAGAGTATTTGAAAGAGTTTAGAGATATAAAAAGATAGAAAAAAGGGGAAGAATATGGCTAGAGCAAGAGATATGTACTACGTAGATGGAAGTACAGTTAGGAAGGTGGCAGCTCCACAGCCGGAATACACAAGAGCTCCACGAAGGACTAAAAAAACAAAAACATATCGTAAAGCGGCAGAAAAAGCAGAAAATTCATTGGGCTTTGACATGGGCTATATGCTTGTTCTTTCTATTATGCTGATACTTATGATTGCGTCATGTATTATAATGCTTTCAGTTCAGGGAAATATTGAAGCGAAGGAAAGAAATATAGAGAGTCTTCAGAGAGAACTTGAATCTGTGCAGGCTGACAATGATGCATTTGAAGATTCGCTTAATAATATGTATTCCCTTGAAGATATATATAAGGTTGCAACAGGGGAACTCGGCATGGTATACTCCCAGAATGGGCAGATTATCCGTTATGATAAACAGGAGGATGATTACGTTAAACAGTATACGGATGTACCTAAAACTGTTGATTAATTATTAAGCCCCTGATTTAGGGGCTTATATCAGGATGCTTTATGAGAAGAAGAACATATATAAAAAAGAAGAGGAAAGTATTTACAGGGAGGATGCGCAAGCGTCTTCTCGTTTTGCTTTTATTGTTTAGTATGGTTTTTGTCGTTATCGTGGGTGCGATAGTGTACTACAACTTTGTAAGAGGCGACAAATACTCCCAAAGAGTGCTAAGTCAGAATAACTATGAAAGCATAAGCGTCCCTTTTAAAAGGGGAAATATATATGACTGCAATGGCTCTATTCTCGCAACCAGTACAAAGGTTTATAATCTGGTTCTGGAACCGAAGAATATCCTCTCTAGTGAGAGAGCCGAGAAGGCTACCAGAGAAGCTCTTAATAAATATTTCGGAATAACTGCTGATGAGATGAATGAATATCTCAAGGATAGTGAGTCATGGTATGAGGTTGTAAGAAAGAAACTTACCTATGATGAAGTAAAGGATTTTCAGGCATATGTAAAAACCAGTGAAGGAAGTCTGGTGACAGGCGTATGGCTTCAGGATGAATACGAGAGAAATTATCCTTACAAAGAACTGGCTTGCCATATGCTGGGATTTGTAGTCAGTGGTAATGAAGGTATAGGTGGTCTTGAAGGTGGTTATAATTCATATCTGAATGGTCAGAATGGAAGAACATATTCATATCTGGGAAAAGACAATAATCTCCAGAAGAGCCTTGAAGCTCCGGTCAATGGAGACAGTCTGGTTACGACTATAGATGTAGAAACTCAGAGAATAGTTCAGAAGAACTGCGAAGAGTTTGAAGCAGAGATGAATGGTGCTAAGAATATATCAGTTCTGGTTATGAATCCAAAGAACTGCGAGATACTTGCGTTATATAATAGTCATCAGTTTGACTGTAATAATGCTTATTCTATGGTTCCTACAAAGTATCAGTTTGAAGATGCTGCCGGAATGTCGGATGAAGCATTTAAGGCTATGGCTGATGGATTAAGCGATGATGAAAAGCTTAAAGCACTGAATGAACTTTGGAGAAACTATGTAGTCAGTGATAACTTTGAACCTGGTTCCACATTTAAACCATTTACTATTTCCGGTGCCATGGAAGATGGAATTATTACTGGAGATGAACAGTTCTACTGCGACGGAGTACAGCATATTGCTGATTACGATATTAATTGCCATAATGTATATGGGCATGGAATGCTTTCAGTTTCTGAAGCGCTTGAGTATTCTTGTAACGACTGTCTTATGCAGATAGCTGCACTGGAAGGTTCTACTATATTTGATAAGTATCAGGTGCTTTACGGTTTTGGACAGAAGACAAATATAGATATAGCCGGTGAATCAAGTGATGAGGATTTATACTCTCTGGTTTATCATGAGGATACACTGAATCCTGTTGAACTGGCAACCTCGTCCTTCGGACAGGGTGTTACAGTTACTATGATGCAGCTGGGAACGGCATTTTGTTCAGTAGTAAATGGAGGATATTATTATCAGCCTCATGTGGTTAAACAGATACTTGACTCTGATGGAAATGTAGTAAGAAGCTACGACAAGATACTTGTTAGAAGAACAATATCCGAAGATACATCTGCGAAAATGAGACAGATTCTCAAGGAGGTTGTTGAAGAAGGTACTGGAAAGAAGGCTATCGTAGAAGGATATGAGATAGGTGGAAAAACTGGTACTGCTGAGAAGATACCTAGAGGAAATGGTAAGTATATACTTTCATTTATAGGATTTGCACCTGTAAGTGATCCGCAGGTTGTTATCTATTGTGTAGTAAATGAACCTGGAGTTGCCGATCAGGCAAGTTCGGGAGCAGGAACGTTGCTTTTTAATAAGATAGCAGAAGATTTGCTGCCATATATGAATGTGTATAGAACTGGAGTGGCATCAGAGACAGATGCAACTATGGATGAAGTTGGAGTTCCGGTATTTGACGGAGATGCTCCTGATGTAAGCGTGGCAGGAACTACACCAGAAGAAAATGCTGATCCAAATCAGGAAGAAGTAACAGAGGAAACTGAAGAAACTGAAAGTGTTTATGACGAGAATTATAGAGCACCAGTTTACGATACCCAAAGTGAAGAATAGTCCTAGGGAGGACCCACGAAGTGGGAGGACCCAGGACAGATTAAAAAGTTCCTGCAAGGGAGCAGCAGGGGCTGCTCGCTGAAAGGAACTGGATTGGAATAGTCCTATGGAGGATAATTATTATGAAAGGTAA
>DOVG01000112.1 GCA_003520205.1 Lachnospiraceae bacterium | reverse complement strand
GCTAATAAAGGTGAAGGAGGCTTTAACTTTTTCAACTGTCATCTTTTAGTTTTTCTTTTATATTATCTAATGAAGTAGGTGTCAAATAAACTAATCTGTATAAGAACGGTAAATAGACAGATGATCGTAAATCGTTCTCCAGGAACTGAAGGAATTACCAGTTACGCATATATAACGCTTACCATTAAATGCTTCATAATAGCTACATGCACAGCACCCTGATTCTGAAACATAACCAGTCTTTGCACACACTACCTTACCATCCATTTCTTTATCTTCTATTCTTCTGATAAACCAGTTAGATATCTCAATTCCGTCAGGAAAATAAGGCTCTTCCACTTCTTCAGAAGCTTCTTCTGCTCCTTCTTCCGAGCCTTCGTCTTCACTTTCATCTTCCTTCTTAAGAGGTTCACCGTTTTCATCTACACCGTATTTAATATCAGTGTTATAAACTCTTCTTGAAAGCACATCGCGGAGCAGATCATCCTGAACTGCCATACTAAGTATTACAGCCATATCCTTCATAGTACAATGAAGATCTTTATCATACATTCCGACAACATTTGTAAAATGTGCAGTCTCAGCAAGTCCAAGTTCATCAACCTTCTGGTTCATTTTTTCAACAAAAGCTTCCTGACTTCCACAACAATACTCAGCCAGTCCAAGTGCAGCATCAGCACCGGACGGAAGTATTGTTCCGTATAAAAGATCTCTTACCGTTACTTCATCTCCAGGTCTGAAACCAACAGCACTTGCATCATTTCGATCTACATAATCAGTGATTTCTGCCGTAATAGTAAACTTGTCATCTAAGGAATTAACACTTATAAATTCTCTTGCAGTAAGTACTGTAAGTACCTTAGTCATTGATGCTGGGCTTACAACCAGATCACAATCTCTTTCCGCAACAATCTCATCTGTATCAAGATCCACCAGAACCATATATGTGCTGGTCAACTGCTCTGTTTTGGATGCCTCTCCCGGTGTACTAAGATTAATAGAACCTTCTACCGAATCAAGCGCCAGTGAGACTTTATCCCAGGGGCCTTGAGCTACTGCATCTTCAGCTTTGGTTTTCTCACCTGATTCTTCTGCCGGTTGTTTAAAAACTTCAAGATCTGCAGACGGAAGGCTTATTGTCTTATCAGTTTTATGAAAACTATGAAGAACTTTATCATACATCCAACTATCTTTAGGAATCTTTGAATTTATCTTTTCAGTATCACTATTTTCTTCAGCTTCAGCATCGGTTACTGTCTCTGCCTCTGTTACCGGCTCTTCTGTGGGTAACTCACTCATTTCTTCCAGGCTCGCTTCTTCAAGAGCAACCTGATCCTGAAGTTTCTTTCTGTTCATTATATTTACAAAAACAACTGCCGCAAGACCAATAATTGCCAAAATCACCAGTACAACTGATATTCTGAGAAATATAATCAGACCACTGTTAGATTTATTATTAGCAGTATGAGTATCTTCATTTACACTACTATTAAATTTATTATAATCCATCTTAAATCCTCAACAAATTCCATGTTAAAATTTGTAATTTATTCTTTTAAACAAAAACAGTTTACATTATACTATTAAATGATATGGGTGTCAAAAGTACCTTTTGACACCCTATGACATACGGATTTCTCCACTTCTAAGAGTTTTAATGATAAAAATTAGAAGCATAGATAGAAGAACTCCTGCTAATACACCGCTTCCATCTATAATTACATCACTTACCATTCCTGCTCTGCCGGAAACCAGTAACTGATGTAATTCATCAGTTGCAGCATATATTAAACCAGTTAGAAACGGGAATAATACTATTACGGCTTTCTTCTTATTGGAATCATACCACGCTCCCATAAGAAGTATACCGAGAATACAGTATTCTGAAAAATGAGCTATCTTACGTACAGGATGATCAATACTCGCAGCATACTGATACTGTTCATCAGTAGTCCACTGTTCAAAATCATCTATGGTTATATTTCCTATTGTAAGACCTACTGCCTGACTGTCTGAGGTACTTAGCTCTGAATTACGGGAAGAATACCAGAAGATTACTATCATCCATAATACAGATAGAATTATAAATATTATTTTTCTCTTACTTATATTTAAAATCAGTTTATTCATTATTATCCTTACATATATTGATGCAGAGTAAAATCACTCTGTTCTCAGCAAATTATTACACATTATAGCATCAGAATTATATTCATAAAGAAAGGTATATCATGAAAATAGACATTTTATGTGTAGGCAAAATCAAAGAATCATTTTACAGGGATGCTGTCTCTGAATACTCTAAAAGACTATCACGCTACTGTTCTTTAAATATATATGAAGTATCAGACGAAAAAACTCCAGATAACTGTTCAGAAACAGAAAAAAACAAAATACTGGAAAAAGAAGCCGAGCGCCTGCTGAAATATATCCCTGAAGCATCTTCGGATTGTCACATCATCACACTCGAAATAAAAGGCAAAAAACTTTCCAGCGAAAAAATGGCTTCTACTATAGAAAACTTAAATATAAATGGTAAGAGCCACCTGATTTTCGTGATAGGCGGCTCTTTAGGTTTACATAATTCAATTACTTCTAAAAGCAATCTCGCACTAAGCTTTTCAGATATGACATTTCCTCACCAGCTTATGCGAGTAATACTGTTGGAGCAGATATACAGATCATTTCGAATCATTAATAACGAACCATATCATAAATAGGCCGAAAAGCTATAATAATCCGATTATTCTCTTCCATCCCAGCAGTATGTACATAGCTTTTCTCTATCAAGACCGGTAGCTTCTATCATATCATCCAATCTATTAAAAGCAAGTGTTGTAAAATTCAACTTGGTTCTGATTCTTTCAAGCATCTTATGATATCTGTCAGAATCCGGATTTGCATAATCCTCAAGTACTGTTCTTTCTACATTTTCGCCTTCTTCTTCAGATATAACCTGTCTGGCAATCAGCTCCATATCTGAATTAGAACGTGAGAAGTTTATATACTTACAGCCAAAGAGAAGTGGTGGACATGCAGGTCGGATATGTACCTCTTTAGCTCCACTTTCGTATAAGAACTCCGTTGTTTCACGAAGCTGTGTTCCTCTTACTATAGAATCATCTATCAGAAGAAGTTTCTTACCATCTATAAGCTCATGTACAGGTATAAGCTTCATCTTAGCTATAAGATTTCTCTTATTCTGATGTGTAGGCATAAATGAACGAGGCCATGTAGGTGTATACTTAACAAATGGTCTGGAGAATGGAACTCCTGATCTGTTTGCATATCCAATAGCATGAGCAGTTCCGGAATCAGGTACACCTGCTACCGAGTCAAGCTCATTTCTTCCATAACCATCTCTTGCAGCAAGAGCCTCTCCACATTTATAACGCATTTCCTCTACAGAAACACCTTCATATCTTGCCGAAGGATAACCATAATATACCCAGAGGAATGTACATATACGCATCTTCTCTCCCGGTTTCTCCATAACTGTTACAGCTTCAGGAGTCATAACATCTATCTCACCAGGTCCAAGTTCCTT
>DOVG01000288.1 GCA_003520205.1 Lachnospiraceae bacterium | reverse complement strand
AAAAGTACCTTTTAACACCATATGATACCTTTCATCGTGAGAATTCACAGGTTTCATGCATGTTACATACTTCGCAGCCACTTCTATGACAATCCATATCGATATCTGAAAGACCAACAACAGCCGTAATGGATTTGGTAGGTGTCATAAGCAGGCTGTCAGATAAAGTAACCCCTATAGTTCGCGGCATATCAAGTATTCTTTCAAAGTCTTTTTGTACTTCAAGTGGGAAATCACCATATCCGGGAGAGAATCTCGGTCTTGTGAACATATGTCTTAAGGATGCCTCTTCTATTATCTTCTTATTTACTTCATCACAATATGCCTCGACGTAGGCTGCTCCTACAGACTGATAAGTATAAGCTTTTAACATATCCCGTATTTCAGAACGTCTCACCAGCATATCTGCCTGTGGACCGATAGTAACAGCCATCATAACGATTTCAGAACATCCTTTGAGATTTCCAAGCAGATTACCTGCACCAACCTTTATACCTTCAAATTCAAAAGAATCATTGCTCCACTTAATAGGAAATATCTTATAAATATTCCTTGGAACACACAGCTTCTGCATATCTTCCATACAGTCATCAATCATCTGATTCAGATATTCATCAGGTTCAGTTATACCTCTATATCCCAGATATCTTATTACTTCATTTTTATTTATTTCAATCATTACTTAAATCCTTTTGACACTAATATATATACTGTGCTAATATAATGTGTTGTTTTTTTAGAAAAGTCAATATGCTTTTCATACAAGAAAGAATGCATTTTGATTTTTACAACATAATATGGAGGGAAATATGAAAAAGAAACTATTAATCCTTGTCGCCTGTACTGCCATGGCATTTGGTTCATTATCCGGATGCGGTAAACAGGAAGACGCAACAACAACTGCTACTGTAGAGACATCAGACGATTTAACAAATGAACGCAGTGAAGAAACTAATGCTAATACCGAAGCAACAACTCAAAGTGTCGACGCTGCAGGTATAGCGGCCAAAGACCGTGCAGGAAATGATATAATAATTCCTGATAAAGTTGAACGAATAGTATCTATGGCTCCATCTACAACAAGATTTCTTATAGACCTTGGACTTGCAGATAAAATAATAGCTGTTGATACAAATTCAAGTATATATGCAGCTTCTCTTACTGATGCTGTTCAGCAGTTTGATATGATGGCTCCAGATAACGAAGCGCTTGTTGCTCTTGAACCAGACATTATATTCACATCAGGAATGAGTAATATCGGTGGTGAAGATGTATATAAGCCGGCACGTGATGCAGGTATCTGTGTAGCTGATATCCCATCAAGCAACTCTATTATAGATATCACATCAGATCTTGAATTCATAGGTTATGCAGTTGATGAACAGGATAAAGCAAAAGAGCTTATCGATGAGTTCAACAAGAACATTGATTACTTCTTAAATACTTCTAAGAATATCACCGAAAAGAAAAAAATTCTCTTTGAGATATCTCTTCCAAGCTCTGATTATCCATCTATCTATACTTTTGGTAAAGGAACATATCTGGATGATATGATCAACTACATCGGTGCTGAAAATATAACCGGAGATCAGGAAGGATGGGTTAGCATCTCAGAAGAAGAAGCTATTGCTATGAATCCTGATGTAATAGTTACAAATGTTAATTATGTAGATGATGCAGTAAATGCCATCAAAACAGCCCAGGGATGGGAAAATGTAACAGCTATTCAGAACAATGAAGTATACTATATAGATGCTGATGCAAGTAATCAGCCAAATAATCATATAGTTGATGCTATGCTTGAAATGGCTAAACAGGTATATCCAGAATATTATAAATAATTTACTGATATGAAAAGATATATTTTATCAATAATAATTTGTATATCAATACTTATCTTATGTATAAATATAGGGAGTGTGTATATCACGCTCCCTGATTCATATATAATAACACTTCATAAACTATTTGACCGCGCTCTTCCTGAAAGCGTAAAACCGATGTCTGTATCTATATTCTGGAATATCAGAATGCCAAGAGCTATTGTAGCCTTTGTAGTAGGAGGTTCTCTAGCTGTAAGCGGAGCTGTCATGCAATCATTATTACAGAATCCACTAGCGTCCTCATATACTATGGGAATATCTTCAGGTTCGGCACTTGGTGCCGCTATAATTATTATAATCGGAGTTAAGACTATTTTTCTAAGAAGCTTTCTGCTTCCTCTCTTCGGTTTTACATTTGCTCTTCTAACTGTAGTATTCGTAATCTATATATCTCATAAAATAGATAATAATATCCATAGTTATACTATAATACTAATCGGTATGGTTATTTCGCTATTCGTTAGTGCGATGCTTACTCTTCTTGCCTCACTCTATCCCGATAATTCACAGCAGATATACTTCTGGATGATGGGCTCTTTCTCTGCAAAGAACTGGAGTCATGTATTTATTCTTGTTCCATCAAGTATAATAATCACGATACTAATATGGCTCAAATCAAGAGAACTTGATATCATAACATTTGGTGATGAACAGGCCATGACAATGGGAGTAAATACAAAGGTAAATAAAATACTTCTGATTCTACTTACAGCTCTTCTGACCGGTATATCAGTAGCTTTTACTGGAACTATCGGTTTTATAGATCTGGTTGCACCTCATGCAGTGAGAAAGGTATTCGGAGCAAAACATAAAGCCGTTATACCTATGAGTTTTATGTATGGTGGTGCATTTATGTCCTTGGCGGACCTGATAGCAAGAACAATACTATCGCCTAGAGAAATACCTGTAGGTGCAGTAACAGCTTTGCTTGGTGCACCATTCTTCATGCTTATATTCTTTAGAAAACGTAAATAAAGAAGCAAAGAATGGTAGTTTATCGTTTATATGACTTTTGGGGGAGGCTTTAGAAAAAGTATTAAATGGAAATAAATGTAAATAATTTATCCGTAGGATATTCGAAGAATAATTATATAATCAGGGATCTTACTACAAGCTTCAGTGAAGGCGGAATATGTGGAATACTTGGACCAAACGGTTCCGGTAAGACCACTCTTCTTCGCGCGATTTCCGGAATCCTTTCCTATAATGGTTCCATATCTATTCAGAACGGAACATCCGATAAGATTGAGATAAAATCTTCCAACAGAAAACTTCTCGCGCGGTATATCTCCATGACGCCGCAGTTCTCATCCACGTACTTCTCTTATAATGTATATGAAACTATCCTCATGGGCAGATACTCTCATACGGGGTCATCCTTCAGTGATATGCTGGGTGGAACTAATAAAAATGATAAAGAAATCGTTGATAGATACATTTCTCATTTTGGACTTGATGATATTAGAAATAAATCAATAAATGAACTCTCAGGTGGACAAATGGAAAGAGTTCTTCTTGCAAGAACCTTTGCGCAGACTACTCCTATCATACTTCTGGACGAACCGACTAATCATCTGGATATCAAATATCAGAGTGAACTTACCGAATACTTAAAGGAATGGATAAAAGGCACAACTGAAGTTGATGGAGTAACCTTTAAGAATACTATCATATCAGTTATCCATGATATAGGACTTGCCGCCTATCTTGCAGATGAAGTAGTTATAATGAAGGATGGAAATATAATCAAAAAAGGACCCAAAGATCAGGTCCTTAATGATAAAGTTCTTAAAGAAGTATATGATGTTGACGTAGTCAGTTATCTAAATAAAACTACCTTGCAAAATCCTTACCGAGAATATTAGACAGATTATCCATTATACTCTTTGCTACATCAGGCTTATTCATTGAGTATACATGTACATTTGTGATTCCATTTGCATAGAGATCTATTATCTGATCTGTAGCATATGCAATTCCAGCCTGTTTCATGGCATCAGGATCATTTCCAAAATAATCAACCATACTCTTGAAACGTTGCGGCATAAAGGAACCTGACAGTTTGATTGCTCTGGCAACCTGATTTGCATTTGTGATAGGCATGATGCCCGGAATAACAGGAACAGTAACGCCTATTTCACGAATCTTATACATGAAATTAAAAAACAGATTATTATCAAATACCATCTGGGTAGTAAGGAAATCAGCACCTGCATCAACCTTGTCCTTTATATGAAGAAGGTCATCCTTCTGATTAATACTTTCCGGATGAACTTCCGGATAACAAGCTACTCCTATACAGAAGTCACCACTTTCCTTAAGTTCTCTAACCAGCTCCGTAGCATGCTTATAATCCCATGTAGAAGAATCACTTGCTTCAAGCTCCGGCGTTAGGTCGCCTCTTAGTGCCATTACATTATTTATGCCCATCTCCTTCATTTCCTGAATCTTCTGACGAACAGTTTCCCTGCTTGAAGACACACAAGTTAAATGGGCAAGCGTAGGAACATTATACTTATCTTTAATATTCTTAGCTATCTCCATGGTATATCGGCTGGTACCACCACCTGCGCCATATGTAACACTCATAAATGCAGGATGACACGCCGCTATCTCTTCTGTTGCAGAAACAACACTCTCAAACGTACTCTCTTTCTTAGGCGGGAACACCTCAAAAGAAAGGGACATATTTCTTTTATTCAATATATCTATTATTTTCATGATAAAACTCCATATCAGTCTTTCTTTTTTCCAAGAAATATAAGTAAAAGTATAATGACAAAAATTAAAGTGGCTGCTGCAATCAGTATAATATTATTATTTATAACAGGTTCTTTATAAGTTAAAGTAACTGAAGATATATCCTGAAGCCTTAGATTGTTACTATTTCTATGTAAGTTTTCTTCCAGCTTTTTCTTTAATCCGGCATTTAATTCTTCAGTTTTCTTTTTATCTGATTCAGCTTTATCCTTATTTTTTACATTAGCGTCGGTAGCTGTGCTTTTATCAGAATCTTCAGCCGTACTATCTTCCTCATTTGAATCTGTCCCGGAATCAGAACTCACATCACTTTCATCCTCTGAATCATCATCTGTTTCGCCCTTGTAAGCCTTTACATCAGGGTCATCATCAAGCTTACCATCCAGGTAATCCTGATACGCCTGTTCAGCACCGGCTCTGGTAGGCGGATATCCATGTGCAGAAAGCCATGCCTTTGCAGCGTCTATTTCCTCCTGAGAATATTCATCCTCATCAGCCTGAACCGTAGATACATAGCCATTATAATTTGCTGTATCCGATAGAATTACGGTAAATACAACCAGAACTGTCAAATATACAATTAATTTTGTAGCCTTAAATAAAATACATTTATTATATACAGTATACTTAATCATTTTAATTAATATTAGTCCTTAGAAACAAAGAATTTTCTTTCTCTGAAGTAAAATATAAGTCCAAGTATTGTCCATACTATAAGCAGTAGGTAGCTTTCCTTACCAAAGTGAACTCCATTTAGACCTGGAATCGGAATCAGCTGAAGTATCATAAATGTAACAGAGAATATAACTCCTATAGTCGCCATAGCCTTAAGAAATCCACTGGCATCTCCATCTTTTCTTGCAGTAACAAGTGTACTCGCACATGTAAAGAAATATCCAATGGATGCACCTATAGCACACATATCAACAAACCATCCGAGAGCTTCACGTCCAAGTATAGGTCCTGACAGAGATACAATGACGCAGAATATCATAGCATTCTTTGGAGTTCCATACTTACTATCTACTACACCAAACCATTTAGGCAGGTATCCATCACGACTCATTGAATACATAAGACGTGAGGATGCAAGATAGAATCCCATAATACCTGATAAAACAGCGCAAGACACTCCAACTCCTATAAGTATCTTTCCGAAGCTTCCCAGCAGTTCTTCAGCAGCTATCAGAAGTACCCAGTCACCAGCCATAACTCTATCAGGCCAGTTCTCAAGAGCTGCAGCTGCAACTGTATTATTACTTGAATATACGAAGCATCCAAATATAATAGCTATAATCATTATCCAGGATACTTTCTTAAAGCTGAAATTAAACTCTTCTGCAGCCTGCGGTATAGCATCAAATCCGACATAAGCCCAAGGAGCTATGGCGAAAGTGGCAAGTATGGCAGACAAAATACCCTTTGTACCGATATGAGCATAAGTATTTATTTCAGCAGTAGTTGCTCCGGCAGCCATGGCAGCATTTTTATCGAATCCCCATATAGGCTGCATATTTATACCCTTTGACTTAGCACTAACTAGTCCTGCAATAGCAAGAGTGAATACACATATTACAAGAAGTGATGAAAGAATAGTCTGAACAAATCCAGCCTTTTCAACACCTATTATATTTAACCAGCCAAACAGGATAAGAATAAACATCGCAAGCATCATCTCACCTAACCATACATCAAATCCGGCAATCTGATAATGAAAACCAAACTTAAGTATATCTGCATCTCCATCTATTCCATCCACTATCAGACCTATAGCTGTACTGTTCATAGGAACATTTGATAAATATGCAACAACTAGAAACCATCCACACAGGAATGCAGCATTCTTACCGAAGCACATCTTAGTAAAGGTAAATTCTCCACCGGCTTTTGGATACTTGGGAACCATATATGCATAAGAAAATGCTATTATAATCATAACTATAGCACCAAGAACCATTGCAATAGCAGTTCCTGCAACACCGGAATTCGGAAGAAATTTCTTACCGGGATTTATAAAACTTCCCCATCCTATAACACAGCCGAAGGCAATCGCCCATACATGCATAGGTGATAAAGAACGTTGCAGAGTAGCTTCTGATTTATTATCATTGTTATTCATAGTTATATCACTTTCAACTGTCTATTTTTATTTTCCTTTACTTGCAAGGAATTCTTTATATATAGATATAAGCTTTTCTATATCTTCTTTATATATCTCACCAATATTTCCTATACGGAAAGTCTCGGCTTCTGTAACCTTACCAGGATAGATGGCATAGCCTCTTTCCTTGATGAATTCATACATTTCCTTAAATGTATAATTACAGTTTTCAGGATAGAAAAATGTAGTGATAATAGCTCCCTGATGCTCTTTATCTATATATGTCTTATATCCAAGCTTCTCCATTTCAGAGATAAGAAGTTCATTATTATCCTTATAGCGTTTACTTCTGGCAGGTATGCCACCTTCTTCTTTCATCTCTTCAAGCGCCTTTGCGAATGCAAGAACAACATGAGTAGGTGATGTGAAACGCCATTTACCATCGAACATTCCCTTCCACTGATCATAGAGATCAAGAGACAGGCTGACAGCCTTTCCTTCACATTTCTTAAGCTCATCCAAACGACAGATGATAAAGCTGAATCCAGGAACACCCTGGATACATTTGTTGGCAGAGGAAATGATAAAATCTATTTCCCAGTCAGCTACAGGAATTTCAACTCCACCGAAGCTCGACATAGCATCTACTATAAACACTTTCCCTGCCGCCTTAACAACCTTCGCTACTGACTCTATATCATTTAATATACCGGAAGTGGTTTCACTGTGTACCATTGATACGTGAGTTATATCTTTATCTGATGCAAGAATTTCTTCCACAACCTTTGCATCCGGTACTTCATTATAATGAAAATGCTGTATTACGTAATTTATTCCAGCATGCTTACATATATCTTCCTGACGCTCACCATAAGCACCATTTGAAAGTATAAGCACCTTACCATCCTTACCTACAGAACTTGTGATAGCAGATTCTACTCCGAATGTTCCACTTCCCTGCATAAGAACTGCAGTATACTCTTCAGGACTTACATGAGCAAGCTCCAGAAGCTCTTCTCTTATCTTCTGAGTGATTTGTTTATAATCATTGTCCCATGTGCAATGATCCACCATCATCTCTTCCTTGACAGTCTTACTTGTAGTAAGTGGGCCAGGTGTTAGCAGCTTGTAATTAATCATACCTTCTTGTCTCCTTAAATATATTTTTGATACTAAAAAACATATATGTCAAAAGTATTAATTAGGCAGATGGATATGCCAGATGCGTTTTAACTTTTTGACACATATGTCATTTTAATTGTTTTTATGATATTTTACAACACTATAATTTTAATCTTCTTTTTTATCTGAACCCATACCCAGCTTCTCCGGGATTATGTTCTTTGGAAGTGTGACTATTTTTTCGTTCTGAAGCATATTTATCATCTCTTCACTCATTTCGAATTTCTCCATAAGTTCTTTATTCGTTACCTCTGGTCTGAACTGTCTTCTATGCAGGGAACCAAACTTATTCTTATTATAATTCTTCCATATAATAAAAATAACAAAACATATAAGAAGCAAAATGAGCAGGAAGAAGTAATATCTGTTTACTTCCACTATCATATCTCTATTAAAAACCCATCTCTCAGGAAGATACCAGTCTTTCTTAATGGCAAGAGTTCCATACAACACATATCCTACGTAAGACAGCATGATAAACCATCCAAGCAGAGTAAAGAACCACTCAATAACCTTCTTCCATTTCTTCTGCTTACCAACTATCAGATGATCATTTATATCGTAATATACTTCCTGAGGAAGTGAATCATTATTCTCTTTTTTCCAAAACATATGATCTTCCTTATTCTGTAGTTGTACCTATACCTCTATCAGGACTACTCCAACGCGCAAGCTTTTGATTTCTTTTAAATAGAACTGGAAGCGCTTTTATAACAATCAGCGCATTTACATACCAGTAAACAAATGGATACCATACTGCAACTATACTGTGTTTGAACAGATGCTTGTCATACTTCTTATCAAGAAGCATAGCAACCATGAACTGAACCAGACAAACCGATGAAAGGAATAAGCATTTCCATATATAAGGCAGTTGTATATAAGTGTGATTTACGATTAGATTATAGACAATGATGATTAGCATAAGCATCCAGCAGAGTGACCACAAAATGGAACACAGCTGTTCAAAATAAACAGGGAACAGTCTTCTCTCGCTCCAATGCTTAAAAATGTTGAAATGTCGTCTCAGTATTTCCATACCACCGCTGGCCCATCTGGCTCTCTGCTTTGCGAGTCCCTTTACCGATTCAGGCACCAGCATCATACACAGAGCTCTTGGCTCATATCTGACATCCCAGAATGACTTCTCAAGCTTCCAGGTGACACCGATATCTTCTGTAATCATATCTCTGTCCCATAATTCAGCATCCATAAGAGCACGCTTTCTGAAGGCTACAACAACACCGGAAACAGTCATAACTTTTCCCCATACTCTCTGGGTTCTTTTAATAAGACTGATAATAGATGCATACTCACAGAGCTGTATCTTCGCAAGAAGTGAGCTTCTATTACGAACTCTTGGATTACCAGTAACAGCTCCAACTCTCTCTCCATTATGAGGATTAGTAAAATGAGGAACCATATAGTTAAGTGCATCAGGCATTATATATGAGTCAGAATCAACGCCAAGCAGGATTTCACCTTTTGACGCAATCAGCCCCAGATAAAGTGCATTTGCCTTACCGCAATTTTCTTTAAGATCTATGAATCTAACCTTCGGATACTTGTCTATAATACTTCTTACTACTTCTGAAGTATTATCACTGGAGCCATCATTTATAACTATTATCTCGTAATCAGGATATTTGATTTCCGACAGACGCCTTATAGTATTCTCTACCGTATCCGCTTCGTTATAACACGGAACAAGTATAGAAACCTTCGGAGTCTTGTAAAGAGGAAGAGCTTCTCTCTTCTCATTAAAGAAATAAAAAATAAGACCTCCGGCTATCCAGACCACTGACATTATAGCCGGATACCAGAAAACAAACAGTTCAATCATTTTAAATGTTATATGCATGACATCCACCAAATAAATAAAACAAAAATAAATAGTGTAATATAGGACATTCTTAAGATGTCCTTTTATAAATTAACATAAACTATTGATAAATGATTGCTGAATTTCTGCATATTTTATTTGATTTCATAGTTGAAAATAAATAAGATTTTTAAAGAAATCATAATTTGAAACAAGAAACTTGTAAAATACCAAATATTCCTGATATCATTTTAACTGAAAACATAGAATTCTTCAGTCATTAATAGCTTTGGGTATTATCACATAAAGAAAAATAATTGCAAAAAGTTCTGGTTTACATAACATTTTTTATTTATTCACGCAACTAATCCGAAGAATAATCTTCAACCTTAAAAGTCAGTTGCTTTCTCCTCATATATTTCTCCCATATAACGTGTCATTTAGAAACATTATTGCTTTCCTTTAAAATAGATTTTGTTCAATTACTTTTTTCTGTCTTTGTTGTAACAGAAAATTCCCAACCAGCAAATAGAATTCACGTACTTCTTCATCTTCCGATTCCATAATCAGTTGAAGAGTATCATCCAACTGAAGACATTTTATTTCATTAAAGATTTCGGTATATCTTTTGACATCACACAAAATAATTCACCTCAGATTCTATAATCACATAGTGCAGTTATAAGCGAAATTATTTTTCATAATTGTTCAGACCTTGCAATTGCTGAAACCCGAACAAAAGGGTAGATTGCTGATAACGGTAATCTGCTTTTTTGTTCGTTCTTGCACCGTTTGTTTACGAAAGAATATAATCGACAGAAGGTGTACAATTCCTCATATCTAAATCTCCAAATATCAAATCAATGTTACTCAAATAGGTAATATCCACTTATATCACAATACACCCCAACTTGCTGTAACATTTTGTGATAGCTAGTTTTGAAACCAACACAGAAAATAATATTTCGGAGGGCAGAAAGCGTGAACTATATCTTGTATCTGCTATCTATACTCATCTATATCTTGTATTTTTTTACATATCTGTATTATTCTTAAGATAATCTGAAAATGTCGGATAGCCTAATTGCCTGCGTTTCCGTATCATGTCCTGCCACAGTTTATTTCCTTCATCTTCTGTAATCAAATTCTTCTCGAATGCTTCCTGCAGGATATCTCCCGTTGTCATATGCACAAGTCCATATTCGGAAACATATGCTGTAACATCCCTAAGATTATTACTGGCGAGAATGCCCTTCTTCTCTTTTGCAAGAGCAATTGCAGCAGCTTCACCTTTGCCAATAATCACATGGCCTGAATCCGGATCCGTCGTCAATTTTCTGTAGATTTCGTATTCTGCAGTATTCATCTGAATATCTTCAACTTTCGCGGAATTAGTAGCAATCATTGAATCAACTCTTTCTTTCAGATGGCTGATCCTCGGATTTGAGAGTTCATCATATACAGCCGCCGGAATTATAATTCGTCCAGAATAAAGTTGTGCAAGAAGGCTTTGGTTGTTGATCCAGAGAAATGCAGAGATACAATCCGTATCAAAAAATAGTGGTTCAGTCAATAACATCACCGTCCTCTCGCTCATCTCCATACACCAAATCCGAACGGAAAGCATCAAGCAGTAGTTCTTCGTATTTTCCATACGATACAAGTTCTTTTGATAAAACCTGCTCAGCCTGATCTATATAATTCCCGTATGTCATATAACGTTTTTCTTCCGGAGAAGGTCTATATAGATCTGAGCTATAGCCTAGAGCCTCTGCCTGACGTCTCACCGGAATAGTTAAATAAGTAGAGCCCTTTTCGTTATCCAAATACGTTGTATGCATAAGTCGAAAAACCGTTGCCTGATGACTGACTCCAAAGTATTGTTCGATACGAATTACGTCACTCAACTCTAATTGCCTATCCCCCCTCTTCTTCGAGTAATATTCAGCTTTTTCCTGAAGTGCGGCATCTGGCATTAGGAAATATGAGGCAAACATGTCTGCAGAACGTTCTATTTCTTTTCCTGAATCAATTTTCTTTGCACATACGGAAACCATCGTATCGTCATAAAACAAATGATAAAATTCATGTGCAAGAGAGAAACGCTGCCTCCCCAATGTCATCGCTGAATTAATTGCTATAACATTGTTTTCTTCCTGTCCCTTAATGCACATCCCACTCAAGTTATCGCCCATTGGATAATACACAATAGTCAGGTTTTCAATACTCAACGCCAATGCAAAAATATCAACTGGAGAAGTGCTGTCTTCGCCAAGATGCTTTCTCAATCTAGCGGCTTTTGTCATTAAGTCGGCATGATCGATCATAACTCAACCTCCTTTAGTAAAGTACGCATCAACTCTAAATTCAGAGCAATCTTATTGATAGCTGATATTGTTTCCATTTCAGTTATGTCAAATTCACTTCCTCTGAATGCAAAAGATAGATTTGATTTAACAACATCAACAGTTTCCATTTGTTTAACGGTAACGCCAAATAAGGAAGCAAGTTTTTCAAGCATAACTGTTGACAAACTACGTTCACCCTTTTCCACCTTAGATATCAAACTTTGATCAACACCAAGGAACTTTGCAAGATTACTCTGCGTAAAACCAGCATTTTCCCGTAACGAGCGAATATTCTCACCAATTATAGTATTCATCATGTCTGCCCTCCTTTCAGTTATAAGTATACTCCTTGTTTGTCATATTTTCAACTCATTATTTTCATAAAAATATGACACATTATTTTCGATTCCTTTGCATATCATCTATCATTCGTTCCGGTGCGGATCTGCCGTACCTCGCATCAACAACTGCCTGTTTCTCTTTCAGGCGTTCCATATTGTTTTGCTGCATTAAATAATTCTGTGCGAATGCGTTCTTTAAAACTGATATTTGTCATTGAATCCCCTTTGCTAACAAAAAGGGATGACTTTAAAGTCACCCATTGATTTTTAGCAGTTTACTCTGTAATGGGAATGAGTTTTAGGTCTTCATCCCGACCACTGAATTCTTTAATGTTAAAAAGAACGAATCATAACTGTTTATAAACATAACTATGTTCATCAACATATAATCAATAATCACCATATATTCTATATCTTGATACTTCTCTTATTTTATCAACCATAGCAAAAGCTTTTTCATGAGTCGGATGAGTTTGATACTTTGTACAGTCAATTGTAATACCATTTCTGTATTTTTTATTCTTTTTCTTACTAGTAAGAGGTATAACAACTAAAGTATTATCCGATTTTTTTATATCAGTAATAATAATAGAATAATGCTTTCCTGATAACTCTCCTCCTATTCCTCTTTTAAAATCATCTAAATATACTCCATGAATATCATACATAACAACCCCCTTAAAAAATTAGGTACACCGAACAAACGGTGTACCTACATTTCGTCCTTAACTAATAAGGCTTTTTTCTCCTATTGGAACCATATCCTTAACTAATAAGGCTTTAGGTATAATTATAGTACCACAATTATCTGTTATA
>DOVG01000220.1 GCA_003520205.1 Lachnospiraceae bacterium | reverse complement strand
CTTGAGACTGATGAATTATTGGAAATTACACCGGAGAACCTGCGTATACGTAAGAAAATTCTTGATTCAAGACTTCGTATGCGTGCTAATAGAAAATAAAGGAGGATTTGTTTAATGAGAAATCTTACTATGTTAATGGATTTTTATGAACTCACTATGGCAAATGGATATTTTGTTACCGGTAACAAAGACAAAGTAGCTGTATTTGATATGTTCTATCGTACTAATCCTGATGGTGGTGGTTTTGTAATAAGTGCTGGATTACAGATGCTTATTGACTATGTCAAGAATCTTAAATTTACAGATGATGATATCGAATATCTTCGTGGCAGAAAAATGTTTGATGAAGGTTTTCTTGATTATCTTAAGAATTTCAAATTTACAGGTACTATAGAAGCTGTTCCTGAAGGAACTATTGTTTACCCTAATATTCCTATTGTTACTGTGACCGCTCCTATTATAGAAGCACAGCTTCTTGAAACTATGCTTCTTATATGTATTAATTTCCAGTCACTTATAGCTACAAAAGCAAATAGGATAGCAAGAGCAGCTGGTGATGCTGTAGTCATGGAGTTTGGCGCACGTCGTGCACAGGGACCTGATGCTGCGGTATGGGGAACAAGAGCCTGCTTTATAGGTGGAGTTAATACAACAGCAACGGTAATGGCTGATCAGCAGTTTGGTGTAACAGCGGTTGGTACTATGGCGCATAGCTGGGTTGAATTCTTCCCATCTGAATATGAATCATTTAAGGCATATTGTGAGATTTATCCTGATAACAGCGTGCTCCTTATTGATACATTCGATATACTTGAAAGTGGTCTTCCAAATGCTATCAAGGTTGCTCATGAAGTTCTTGAGCCGATGGGTAAACGCCTTAAAGGAGTTCGTATAGATAGTGGTGACCTTGCATATTTCTCAAAGAAAATAAGAAAGAAGCTTGATGAAGAAGGTCTTACAGACTGTTCAGTCGTGGTTTCGAACAGTGTAGATGAGTACCTGATTGAATCACTTAACAAGCAGGGTGCAAAAATCAATTCTTATGGCGTAGGTGAGAGGATGATTACATCCAAGTCCGACCCTGTATTTGGTGGAGTATATAAGCTGGTTGCTGTTAAGGATGGAGATAAATATACTCCAAAGATTAAGATTTCAGAGAATATAGAGAAGATAACTAATCCTGGTAAGAAGAAGGTATATCGTATATACAGTCAGAAAACAGGATATGCTATAGCTGATCTTCTGACTCTTGAAAATGAAAAGCCTGATTTCAGTGACTCATATACATTTGTAGATCCACAAATGCCATGGAAGAATATGAAATTTAGAAATGTTGAGGCAAAAGCGCTTCAGGTGCCTATTTTCGTAGATGGTGAATATGTATATAAGGAGCCTACACTTAAAGAGATACAGGAATTTGTAAAGAAACAGCTGAAAAATGAGATATGGGAAGAGGAACAGCGTTTCTATAATCCACATGTTCATTATCTGGATCTTTCAGTTGATCTTTATGAAACAAAGAAGAACCTGCTTTCAGGTGCTGAATTTGTTGGTTAAAGTTTTCGTGTAGTCTAAACTGATAAAACAAAACCGATTTTGACACTATCAAACTTACATAGTATAATGTGTCCTATGGAAATATACATTGATAATACAACTGAAGATGAACTTCCTGATTATTATGTGGAAATAATAGAGGATGTGATAAAAGGCTCTATTGAGTATCTTAAATGTCCGTATGAATGTGAAGTATCTGTAACTATTACAGATAATGATGGCATACATACTATTAATCTGGACGAAAGAGGTATAGATGCTCCTACAGATGTCCTCTCTTTTCCTATGCTTGATTTTGATAATCCTAATGATCTAAGTTATATAGAAAAGTATCCACAGGATTATTTTAATCCGGAAACAAAAGACCTTCTGCTGGGAGATATAGTAATATCCAGAGAGAAGGTTGATTCA
Source organism: Lachnospiraceae bacterium (assembly GCA_003520205.1). GTDB lineage: Bacteria > Bacillota > Clostridia > Lachnospirales > Lachnospiraceae > Eubacterium_Q. The sequence continues at coordinate 1,769 of DOVG01000220.1, read as the reverse complement.
CAGTCAGCAGAGTATGGTCATAGTGATAAGCGTGAACTTGCATTTCTTGTAGCTCACAGTATGCTTCACCTTTTTGGATATGATCATATGGAAGATGATGAACGACTGGTTATGGAAGAACTTCAGGAAAACATACTTACAAAGAAAGGATATACCCGAGATTATGTTTAAAAGATTTTTAGCTTTAACACTATCATCAATGCTTATTCTGTCAAGTATAAGTGGTTGTGGAAAGAAGGAGGTTGAAGAAGAGGTTACAACAGAAGATTATTCAATCAATCTTACTGAAACAGCTACTCTTAATGACTCAAGTGATATTGATATGAGTAAAGACGGAAAAGTCTTAAGTGATCTTAATGGTTCATGGATAGATAAGGATCTGGCTAAACAGAGATATATGGCAGTTATGGTAAATAACATAATAGATGCTATGCCACAGTCAGGTGTAGAAGCTGCTGATGTTGTTTATGAAATGCTTGAAGAGGGTGGAATTACCCGTCTGATGGCCATTTACCAGCCTGATTTTACAGGAGTTGAGAAAGTAGGACCTATCAGAAGTGCGAGACATTATTATGATCGTAAAGCACTTGAATATGATGCTGTTTTCGTTCACTGGGGACAGTCCATATATGCTGAACATGAATTTGAAACACTTAAGCCGCTTGATCAGGTTGACCTGAATGGTAAAGATGGTGAATATGGTTTCAGATCAGATGACAGAGAAGCACCTCACAATGCTTATTCTTCAGGTAAGAATATACTTGAGGCTATAAAGAGTGACAGCTTCAGAACAGAAAAAGATGAGAAGTATGTAAAGATGTTTAACTTTAATTCTGATGACACTGAGCTTGAAGGTGGTAAGGATGCCAAGAAGATTACTACTTCATATAATGAAGGAAGACAGCCTTGGTTCGAATATGATTCAGAAGCAAAGGTATATAAGAGATTCCAGTATGGTGAACCTCAGATAGATGCTGAAACAGGTAATCAGCTTACATACAAGAATGTAATTATTCAGTTTGCACCTCACAAACAGATAACAAATGATAGTGTTGGATGTATAGATATTACATTTAGCGGTAAGGGTGAAGGTTTCTATGCAACTGATGGAAAGATAATTCCTATCAAGTGGTCTAAGAAGGGTAAGAAGAAGTTCATTGATTACAGTATAACAGACGGACTTCTTGATGATACAACAAGAAAGGGTAATCCTTCTTCATATGGTGTCACAGAGTTTACAACAGCTGATGGTCAGCCACTTAAGCTGAATCCTGGTAAAACATGGGTTACTGTATTCCCTGATGATAATACTAAAGGAATTGTTGTTGAATAAAAAGGAATCAGGACCTTATATATGAATGATAATATATACGATGTCTGCATAATTGGCGGAGGTGCTTCGGGCCTCATAGCCGCTATAGAAAGCTCCCGTAGGGGGCTTTCTTCGGTAGTAGTAGATAAGAATAAAAAGCCATGTAAGAAGCTCTATGCAACCGGAAATGGGAGATGTAATCTAACCAATGATTATTGGGATGATGACATATACTATAATAACGATTTTGTTGACAGAGTTTATGAAAAACTATACCGTAAAACCGGGTACAGACAGAGAGGATTTATACTTAATTATTTTGAGAGTCTGGGAATAAAAACTATTAATCTAAATGGATATTATTATCCTCGAAGTCTGCAGGCTTCTTCTGTCTGCTGGTCTTTACTTGATGCGGCGAGAAATCTTGGTGTTACTATGCTTGGAGGACTTACTGTCA
>DOVG01000248.1:8393-12626 GCA_003520205.1 Lachnospiraceae bacterium | reverse complement strand
TCTTTGTTATTCATAGTAAGGAGGTTTACATAACTATGAAACGTGTATTAACAATTCAGGATATCTCTTGTCTCGGAAAATGTTCAGTAACTGTTGCGCTTCCGATTATTTCAGCGATGGGAGTGGAGACAGTAATTCTCCCAACAGCAGTTCTTTCAACTCATACGATGTTCAAGGATTTTACGGTTAAGGATCTAACAGACCAGCTTATACCGATTACAGATCATTGGAAGAAGGAAAATGTTCATTTTGATGCCATATATACTGGTTATCTTGGCTCTGCTGAAGAGATAGAAATAGCTAAGAAGATATTTGATGAATTCGGTGGAGAGGACACACTCATATTTATAGATCCTGTTATGGCTGATAATGGTAAGCTGTATCCTGCATTTGATCAGGAATATGCGAAGCTGAATGCCGGTTTATGTGCTAAAGCAGATATAATAGTTCCAAATGTAACTGAAGCCTGCTTTATGACTGATACAGAATATAAAGATACTTATGATGAAGCTTACGTACTGGAGCTGCTTGATAAACTGTCAAAGCTGGGAGCTAAGAAGGTTGTCCTGACCGGTATAGGACTGAGCGAAGGTAAGACTGGAGTATATGGACTGGATACTGTTACCGGAGAGAAGATTATATATCAGAATGATAAGGTGGATGCTTCTTATCATGGAACCGGAGATATATTTGCCAGCGTAGCTGTAGGAGCAGTGTTAAGAGGACTTTCGCTTGATGATGCATTTAAGCTGGCTGCTGATTATACAGCTGATACTATAAGGGCTACACTTGTAAATCCTGCAGAGCCATGGTACGGAGTTGATTTCGAAACTACGATTCCTAAGTTAGTAAATACGCTTTCGCAGTATACTAAATAACTGAAACTTTCGCTATTTTATAATAAAGGAAAAGATCCTTTGGACTAATGCTTTCAGAATGACAGATATATCGGTTATTCTACACTCTGTGCGTAGTATTCGTAAAAAAAGTAATGTAAAAATCAGGGCAGACTTATACAAATATAATGTCTGTCCTTTTTATATATTGTTGTACTTGTTTTTTTTTTATGCGTACTTTTCTGGAGTAACAATAATACTTTATGATTTATATATTTTGTGCTATCATTATTATTTGAAGTATTATAGTGACATAAGTGTCAAAAGATACTTTTGACACCTGCATCTTATAATGATTAATTAAATCTTCCCATATATCGTTTGTTATATTCTATGTGGGAAGTTTTAGAGAATAATAAATTGTGCTTTGTTTGCTAAAAAAGGGGGTATATTATATGGGCAGATTAATATGTGACAACATATCAGAGATTATTTCTGACATCACAAACGATTATCGTAAGCATCGTCCGATAGATAATCAGGATATATTCGGACAGCCGGATAGAGATGCTGTCAAGGATATAATATATAAGCTTAATCGTATTGTGTATGCCGGATACTATGTCGACAGAACTTACAGGATATATAATATCAGCACGACTATAGCGTCTGTTACTGAAGATGTGGCTTATAATCTGAATAAGCAGATAGCTCTTTCTCTTCATTTTGATGAGAGATTTCAAGGTAAATCAGAGGAAGAGATCAGACTTGTAGCAGAGGATTATACGGTTCAGTTTATGAAGCAGATTCCTCGAATACGTGAATATCTTGATACTGATATAGAGGCTTTATATGTAGGAGATCCTGCTGCTGAAAGTAAGGATGCAATAATTATTGCATATCCCGGTCTATTTGCTATAACGGTTCAGAGATATGCTCATGTTCTTTATCTGCTGGAAGTTCCAATTCTTCCAAGAGTTATGACGGAGATAGCTCATTCCAAAACAGGAATTGACATCAACCCGGGAGCAACTATCGGAAAGTATTTCTTCATAGATCATGGAACCGGAGTTGTTATCGGAGAAACTACCGTTATAGGTAAGCATGTTAAGATATATCAGGGCGTAACACTTGGAGCACTTTCAACCAGAGGCGGCAGAGGTCTCATAGATAAGAAGCGTCATCCAACCATAGAGGATAATGTAACTATCTATTCCGGCGCATCCATACTCGGAGGAGACACAGTAATAGGCGAGGGCTCTGTTATAGGAGGAAATGTATTCCTTACGAAATCGGTTCCGGCAGGAACAAAGGTTCATGTGGCTAATCAGGAACTAAGTTTCGATGGAAAAAATGTTAAGGATTTAGAGCCTGCTGAAGATGAAAAATCCTGGTTTTATGTCATATAGTGACATAAGTGTCAAAAGAGACTTTTTTAGGTAAAAGAGGAAATTATGAAATACTATTTAGAGGAATTTGAAAAGGTTCTGGAGGATAAGAATTCAACCCCTGAAGGAATATCTCCGGAGGAAGCGGCAAAAAGATTAAATGAATATGGAGAGAATAAGCTCGTAGAAAAAGAGAAGGAAAGTATAATTAAAAAGTTCTTCCGTGAAATATGTGAGCCGATGACAATTGTGCTGATAATTGCAGCTGTCATATCAGCTATAACAGCTATTTTCTCACATGAAGGTTTTGCAGACGTATTTATAATACTTACGGTAGTAATAGTTAATGCAATCCTGGGAGTTTATCAGGAGTCGAAGGCTGAATCAGCTATAGCGGCACTTCAGCAGATTGCAGCAGCCACTTCAAAGGTTATAAGAGGTGGCTCTTTATCCGTTGTTCCATCAGCGAATCTTGTTCCTGGTGATGTTATTTCACTTGAAGCAGGAGACAGCGTTCCTGCAGATGCACGAATCATAGAAGCTGCATCACTTAAGGTAGAGGAGGCTGCGCTTACAGGTGAATCAGTACCTTCTGAGAAGACTGCTGATATACTTGATCTTGGAGGAGCTACAGATATTCCTCTTGGTGACAGGGCAAATATGATTTATATGGGGTCCTCTGTTCAGTACGGAAGATGTAAGGCTGTAGTAACTGGAACTGGAATGGATACTGAGATGGGTAAGATAGCTGATCAACTCTCTCAGGCAGGCGATGAAGAGACACCACTACAGTTAAAGCTTAAGGAATTATCAAAGATTCTTTCGGTGATGGTATTAATCATCTGCGCGGTTATTTTTGCTATAAATATAATCAGAAATCTTGTTTCCGGACAGGGACTTAATGGAGAATTCTTTATTAATACATTTATGATTGCTATATCACTGGCAGTTGCAGCTATTCCGGAAGGACTGGCAGCTGTCGTTACAGTGCTTCTTTCAATCGGCGTGACTTATATGTCTAAGAAGCATGCAATTATAAGAAAGCTTACAGCTGTTGAGACACTTGGATGTACAGAAATCATCTGTTCTGACAAGACAGGTACTCTTACTCAGAATAAGATGACAGTAGTTGAACATGTAACCATAACAGATGGTGAAGTTGAGGTAGAAAAGGACGAAGAAGGAAAGCTGCTTCCGGATGATTCACTTTCAGATGATGGTCATATTCTTATCATGGGTATGGCGTTATGTTCAGATGCTGAATGGGAAACTGATAAGGCAGTTGGTGAAGCTACGGAGTGCGCTCTTGTTACAGATGCAGCAAAGAATGGAATGCCAAAGGCTACATTAAGCAGCACTTATAAGAGAATAGGAGAGGCACCATTTGATTCCCTGAGAAAAATGATGACAACTGTTCATGAAGATCCTGAGGGCGGATACCTTCAGTTTACAAAGGGAGCGCCTGACTGTGTTCTTGCCTGCTGTACTCATTATCTCCTGGATGGAGAGATACATGAATTAAATCCTGAAGTAGTAAACAGAATAAAGACTTCTAATAAGGGGATGGCTGACAGAGCGCTTCGTGTGCTTGCTTTAGGATATCGTAAATATGAAAAGGCTCCAGAGGATTATTCACCTGAAAGTCTTGAAAATGAACTTGTATATGTAGGTTTAATGGGAATGATAGACCCTATCAGACCTGAAGTGAAGGTTGCTATCGGTGAGTGCCGTAAGGCGGGTATCAGACCTGTTATGATTACAGGCGATCATAGAGATACTGCTGTAGCTATTGCAAAGGAACTGGGTATCCTTGAAGGAACAGATGAAAATGGTAATGCAGTTACTTATGAGGCAATTACCGGTGCAGAGCTGGAGGAATTGTCTGATGAGTATTTTATGAAGCATGTAGCAGACTATTCTGTGTATGCGAGAGTCCAGCCGGAGCATAAGGTAAGAATAGTAAATGCCTGGAAATCTCTGGGTAAGGTAACGGCCATGACTGGTGATGG
>DOVG01000248.1:5293-8224 GCA_003520205.1 Lachnospiraceae bacterium | reverse complement strand
TTTGCAACTATAGTCGCAGCAGTTGCTGAGGGCAGAAGGATATATGATAATATTCGTAAATCTATTCAATTTCTGCTTTCATCAAATCTTGCTGAGGTTATAGCTATATTTATAGCTACTATAATGAACTTCACTATACTTAAACCTGCGCATCTTCTGTGGATTAATCTGATAACAGACTGCTTCCCGGCAATTGGTCTGGGTATGGAAGAAGCAGAAGCGGATACTATGAAACAATCCCCACGTAAGAAGACTGATGGCATTTTCTCAGGTGGGCTTGGTGTTGATGTTATCCTGCAGGGTGCGGTAATTGCTATACTCACTGTAGCTTCGTATCTGGTAGGACATTATATGGAAAGTGGTTCATGGCAGATAGAAACATCGCAGGATGGAATGACAATGGCGTTCCTTACACTGTCTCTGGTTGAGGTATTCCATAGCTTTAATCTACGTTCAAGAACCGCCTCGATTTTCACTCTTAAGAAGCAGAACAAAACACTTTGGGGAACTCTTCTTTTAGCTATAGTTCTTACTGTAGTTATACTTTATGTTCCATTTCTCAGAAATCTGTTTTCGTTCAGCTATATAGATGTTAAAGAATTCTTTATAGCGGTTTGTATTGCACTGCTTATTATACCTATTGTTGAGATAGCTAAAATAGTCAGAAGAGTACGCGCCAGGTAATTTCAAAGAGAAAGAACCTATAGTGAATAATGTGAAAGGGTAAGATATGGCAGAACAATTATATACTATACCGGTTAATGATGCATTTTCGGCAGACTGTGAATGTCCTTTATGCTTAATGACCAAAGAACTTGAGAAAAATGCAATAGAGTTTACCATGGGACCAAGCTATATGGAGGATGACAACCGTGAGATGACGGACACTCTGGGATTCTGTCCCAAGCATATACGGATGATGTATGCAGATAAGAATAAGCTGGGTGTGGCACTTATGCTAAATACACATATGAATAAAACTATTCGCGAGATGAAGGCTCTGGCTGACAAGGATAAACCTCAGGCAGGAGGTCTTTTGTCAAGAAAGACAGGAGGACTTTTCTCTAAGAACACCGATAAGTCTCCTTTGATAGAATATGTCCAGAAACTGGAATCTACTTGCTTTGTTTGTGGACGTATAACACCTGTTTTTGACAGATATGTTCATACGATATTTCATATGTGGAAGAAAGATCCGGAATTCAAAGATAAACTGAAGAGTTCCAAGGGCTTTTGCACATATCACTATGGAATACTGTATGAGAGAGCGCCGGAGCAGTTGAATCAGGCACAGCTGGATGAATTCATACCGGTTTTAAATGAAATATATTTTAAAAATATAGAACGCGTAAATAGTGATGTATCATGGTTCATAGATAAACATGATTATCGTAATAAAGAAGCTGACTGGAAGAATTCCAAAGATAGTATTCAGCGCGCGATTATTAAGACTGAACATACAATCATTGATGAATAAAATAAATATCTTATTATAATGATGTTGGGGAGCGGTAAGCTCCCCAAAAATATTTGACAGTAAAATAGTGTAAGCTTATAATACACCCTTGTAAATAAAGTTATACCACATATGGAGAAAAAATTATGAGTAATAAGAAAATGGAACTTAAGGGAAAAAATGTTGCCACTAAGGAAGAAAAAACAGAGTTAAAAGAAAAAGGTTTCAAAGGTTTTCTTAAGAGAAAAGATATTGAGATATCTTTGAAACGTTATGGTATTGATGCTCTCGGCGCCATGGCGCAGGGACTATTCTGTTCGCTTCTAATAGGTACTATTATCAACACAATCGGAACACAGTTTAATATAGGATTTCTGACAGAACCTGTGGTTACAGTTGGAGATGCTACTTATACAGTAGGAGGACTTGCACAGGCAATGAGTGGTCCTGCTATGGCTGTTGCTATTGCGTATGCTCTTAAATGTCCGCCATTAGTTCTGTTTTCTATGATTACAGTTGGTTTTTCAGCAAATGCACTGGGAGGTGCAGGCGGACCTCTGGCAGTTCTTTTTATAGCAATTATTGCTTCTGAATTCGGTAAAGCAATATCAAAAGAAACAAAGGTTGATATACTTGTTACACCTCTTGTTACAATAGCTATCGGAGTATTCTTATCATGGCTCATAGCGCCACCTATAGGTCGTGCAGCGAGTGCGGTAGGAAAGCTTATTATGTGGGCTACAGATCAGCAGCCTCTCATCATGGGTATTCTTGTATCTGTAATAGTTGGTGTAGCACTTACACTTCCTATATCATCAGCTGCAATCTGCGCTGCACTGCAGCTTACCGGACTTGCAGGTGGAGCGGCTGTAGCTGGTTGTTCAGCACAGATGGTAGGTTTTGCAATAGCTTCATTCAGAGAGAATAAATGGGGTGGACTGGTTTCACAGGGAATCGGAACATCTATGCTTCAGATGGGCAATATAGTAAAGAATCCACGTATATGGCTTGCTCCTACACTTGCATCTGCAATAACAGGACCTATAGCTACCTGTGTGTTCCATATGGAGATGAATGGTGCACCTATTTCTTCAGGTATGGGTACCTGTGGTCTGGTTGGTCAGATAGGAGTTTATACTGGCTGGGTTAATGACATAGCTGCAGGAACAAAGTCGTCTATTTCTGCTATGGACTGGATAGGACTTGTACTTATATCTTTTGTACTTCCGGCAGTTCTCACATTTATATTCGACAGAATATTCAGAAAAATCGGATGGGTAAAAGATGGAGATATGAAGCTTAATTAGTTCTTGCATCAGAAAATCTATCAGTTTATAATCGAAAGGTATTATATTTTAAGGAGTATATTAAATGAAAGGTGTAGGATTTGATAATGACAAATATCTGGATATGCAGTCAAAGCATATCAGAGAGAGAATTAGTCAGTTCGGGGGGAAACTTTACTTGGAGTTTGG
>DOVG01000248.1:0-5177 GCA_003520205.1 Lachnospiraceae bacterium | reverse complement strand
TCAAAGATTACCATGCTTAAGCAGCTTCGTGATGATGCTGAAATAGTTATAGCTATTAAAGCTGGAGATATTGAGAAGAACAAGGTCAGAGGAGATATTGGTATAACCTATGATATGGATGTTCTTCGTCTTATAGATGCATTTACAAATAATGGTCTTTATGTAGGATCAGTTGTATTAACACAGTTTAAGGAACAGCCTTCTGCAGTGGCATATGAGAAGAAGCTTAAGGCTCTGGGACTTAAAGTATACAGACATTATCCTATAGCCGGATATCCTTCTGATATTCCTATGATAGTAAGTGACGAAGGATATGGAAGAAATGATTATATAGAAACTACTCGTCCGCTTGTAGTAGTTACAGCGCCAGGACCTGGAAGTGGAAAGATGGCTACATGCCTTTCACAGCTTTATCATGAACAGAAGAGAGGTATAAAGGCCGGATATGCTAAATTCGAGACATTTCCTATATGGAATATCCCGCTTAATCATCCGGTTAATCTTGCGTATGAAGCAGCGACAGCCGATCTGAATGATGTAAATATGATTGATCCATTCCACCTTGAAGCCTATGGTGAGACTGTAGTTAACTACAACAGAGATGTAGAGGTATTTCCTGTTCTTAAAGCTATGTTTGAGAAGATACAGGGTGAGAGTCCATATAAATCACCAACAGATATGGGAGTTAATATGGCAGGTCACTGTATTATTGATGATGAAGTAACAAGAAGAGCTTCTAATCAGGAAATTATTAGACGTTATTATCAGGCACTTTGTGACAGGCGTAAAGGGGATTCAGGAGATAGTGCTATTCAGAAGATAGAGCTTCTTATGAAGAAAGCAGGTATATCTGTAGCTGACAGACCTGTTGTAGCAGCAGCAAATATCCGTGCAGAAGAGACAGGTAATCCTGCGGCTGCAATGGAGATGCCTGATGGAAGTATAATAACAGGTAAGACATCCACACTTCTTGGAGCTTCTTCGGCGCTTATACTGAATGCATTAAAGCTTCTTGCAGGTATAGATGATAGTGCAAAACTTATATCGCCTCAGGTTATAGAGCCTATTATGGAGCTTAAGGTTAAATTTTTAGGAAATCATAATCCTCTTCTACATATAGATGAAATACTGATTGCACTTTCCATAGAGGCAATAAATAATGCAGAGGCTAAGGCGGCATATGCCCAGCTTCCGAAACTTGCAGGTCTGGAAGTTCATTCATCAGTTATACTGTCACAGGTAGACGTAGGAGTATTCAAGAAATTAGGCGTTAATCTGACGTGTGAGCCACGCTATCAGACAAAGAAACTTTTCCATACATAAAAGAATTATATTTTTGAATTTTTACCCTGCGGGTTATTGTTAGCTCGTAGGGTTATTTTCAATACCTGGAGGAATAAGACTTGAGGACTATTAACGGCATCAGAGTATATAAAAACATCATATGTATTGTTCTTATAGCTGGTCTTATTATGAGTATAACAGCTTGTGGTAACAAAGCGAAAGAAAATAAGGAGTTTGTGACTGAGGGTAGTGTGTCAGATGAAAGAATAAGTACCGGGGGCGATACGGCTGATAATTCTTTTATGAATCTTAGTACAGTATTTAACAAAGATGAATCCTTTCATCTGAATAATGTAAAAGGATGGATAATTGATGTTGTACTAATTAAGGATGAACTGTTCTTTTATACAAATGAAACTGTGACTTCGGATATATCAGGTACTTCAGGAGATGCGACAGAAGAAAAAAATGTTGTAAGATTCTACAAAGCTGATGCTGATGGAGGAGAGGCGCAGCTCCTGGCAGAGATAGAGTCTGGTAATAAGACGTATGTGGATAGAATGCTTGTTGACGGTAATTCAAATATATTTGTTACTAAGACCAAATGGATTTCTGATGAAAGAAATATGACTAAGATATATTCGCTTAGAGATGGAAGTCTTACGGACAAAAAAGATATATCGTCTATAACGGATGTGTCGGGAGATTCATGGCTTGATTCACTGTTTGTAGATGCAGATGGCGATTTTGTAGCAGTTTATGACAATGCAGTAAAGATATATAGTAAAAGTCTTAAGGTTATAGCTGATGCAAAAATGGAACATTTTATAGAGGCATCATGTATTACCGGAAAAGGAAATGTAGCTGTAGCAGTTAAAGATAGAGATAATAAGGAGACACTATTTGTAAAAATACTCGATAAGGAGAAAGGAGATATAATAGCGTCATATCCTATTGATTCAGAATATATAGACAGATTAATAACAGGAGATGGCACTTTTGATTTTTATTACCAGACTTCAGATGGTATATATGGTTATAATGAAAATGTAGCAGATGTTAAAATAGCAGATTTTAATAAGTCAGAAATAGATATAGATAAGGTTGGAAATGTACTGCTTAGAGATAGTGACAGGATGTATATGATTTCCCGAAGCGGTGACACAAATACACTTGTATGTTACAAAAGAAGTGACTCTTCCAGGGAAACAGCCAGAGAGGTTCTTACCATTAAGTCTGAAAATGAAAGCTATGAGTTGAAACAGCATATAGCAGAATATAATAATTCTCAAAATGAATATATGATTAAGCTTATCGAGCATGATGATGTAACAGTTCCTGATATATATGGCTTTTCAGATGCGATAGATGATACACCGATTGAAATCATGGTCAAGAATAACATGCTTATGGATTTGTCGGAAATGATATATAGTGATCCTGATCTGAGTATGGATGAACTGGTGCCTGTAGCTAAAGATGCAATGATGCAGGGAGGTGGATTATATTTCATATCCCCTTCTTTCAAAATGAGCAGCCTTATCGGAAAAAAAGATAAGCTAGGTGATAACGGCTGGACTTGTGACGAACTAAAAGACTATACTGATTCATTGGATAAATCAACAAGACTGTTATATACCGGAAGTAAGAATACTGCATTAAGACAGATACTGGAAAATACAATGCCTGAATATGTTGACTGGGATAATGGTGAAGCACATTTTGATTCAGATAGCTTTGAAAAACTGCTGCAGTCTATCAGTATAGGAATCAAAGAAAATGCATCGGTTGCCGATTCTGAACCTGATTCATTTAGTGGCGATAAGGTAGGATTATACTATGGAGATATAACTCCTGATATGCTTCAGATTTATAATGATATCTGTGGGGAACTATGCTTCAAAGGATTTCCATCAGATAGCAGATATGTGGTTTCGGTAAGCTTTCCTGAGAGCTATGCTGTATCAGCTGATTGTGAGAACAAAGACGCAGCATGGGGATTTATAAGGAGTTTTCTATCAGAACAGTATCAGGGAGAGAATCTTCAGACCTTGAGAGGGATTCCGACCAGAAGAGATGTATATGAGGAATATATAAAGGATAAATGTACAAAGGATAAGATAATAGATGCTTATGGAAATTCAGTTATTCCATTAGAAGGCGGGGTTATGTGGGATAACAAGGATATAAAACTAAGACCTTTGACCAGAGAGGAGACAGAACAGTTTGAATATCTGATAAGTAATTCGGGGATACGTAGAACTACAGATAAACATATGCTGGATATAGTTACAGATATTTCTGACAAATACTTTAGTGGGGAACTGCAGCTGGATGATACAATTAATCTGATTCAGGAAGAGACGACTGATTATATGAATAGTAACTAAAAACTATACCGGAGATAAGTTTTTTAGATTGCAACAAATAAGGGAGGGGTGTTATGTCATTATTTTCTTTTGCTCCAAAGAAGGATAAAGAACTGGAGGCAATCATTAACCAGATCCGTGTTGATCTGAGTAATAATTATAAAGATAATGCAGTAGAAAATATAAATCTTCTTGAGAAGAAAATCGCAGAAAAGAAAAACGCTGCATCGCTAAAGGATGCTTCCGGATATGAGGAACTTCTGGAACATTTCAAAGAAGATGTAAAAAATTTTAAAAGAACATACTAAAAGTGCTTGACATATGCTAATCCAATATGTTATTCTAGCGCTCGATGAGCTGCCGTAGACAGCAGGTGTCGAAAGACGTAACACTTTATAAGTTACCTGCCGAGGAAAGTCGATATTTTCGAACTTATATCTCTGTCTACCTGTGCGTGGACAGAGATTTCTTTATTATATGTGCGGCCGTTAAATAATAAAAGGAGGTACGTACTAAAGTGGCAAAGGTTGAAGAGAAGAAACCTATAGTACAGGAAATCAAGGATTACCTTGATGGTGCTAAATCAGTTGTACTTGTAGATTATCTTGGTCTTACAGTAGAGCAGGATACTAATCTTCGTAGAGCAACCAGAGAAGCTGGTGTCATCTACAAGGTTTACAAGAATACAATGGTTAATCTTGCAATCGAAGGAACAGAGTTTGCTGATCTTTCTAAGGATCTTGAAGGACCTACAGCAGTTGCTATCTCAAAGGATGATGCAACAGCACCTGCAAGAATAATAGCTAATTTTGCTAAAACAGCAAGCAAACTTGAACTTAAGAGTGGTGTCGTAGAGGGAACATATTATGATGCAGCTGGTATCAGCACTATCGCAACAATCCCTTCAAAGGACGAACTTCTTTCAAAGTTCCTTGGAAGTATTCAGTCACCTATCACGAACTTTGCTCGTGTTATCAATCAGGTTGCTGAACAGAAAAGCGCAGAAGCTTAAATAATAAAAATGAATTAGAAAAATTATAATGGAGGATATTTAAAATGACAGTTGAAGAGATCGTAACAGCCATAGACGGGCTTTCAGTGCTCGAGCTTAATGAGCTTGTAAAAGCAGTAGAAGAGAAGTATGGAGTATCAGCAGCAGCAGGCGTTGTAGTTGCAGCAGCAGGTGGAGACGCAGGTGCAGCAGCAGCTGAGAAGGATGAGTTTGATGTAGAGCTTACAGAAGTAGGCGCTGAGAAGATCAAGGTTATCAAGGTAGTTCGTGAGGTAACTGGTCTTGGACTTAAGGAAGCTAAGGAAGCTGTTGAGGGCGCTCCAAAGGTACTTAAGGAAGCTGCATCAAAGGGTGAGGCTGAGTCAATCAAGGCTAAGCTTGAGGAAGTTGGAGCTAAGGTTACTCTTAAGTAATTTGGTTTTAACATAAGACATTAGTGAGGGAGTCAATTCTTATATGACTCCCTCTTGTTTTTTTTACAGAATAGGTATAATCTATAATTGTTAAATAAA
>DOVG01000139.1 GCA_003520205.1 Lachnospiraceae bacterium | reverse complement strand
TCAGAATTAACAAACTGATCAGTTATAGCATTTCGACCAAATGTAACTACCGCAAATGAATCTCCTTCCGGAAGTTTATCTATCGTTTTTTTCAAATAGTCTGACATTTCAGGAAGGCTTCCCTTACTACTGTCTGACATATCAACAAGAAAGATTGTGGCATTCCCCCTCTTCCTTCCCGGAAGACTTATTCCTGATATAGCCAGAATAACAACGAGAATCAGACAAATTCTTACAACAAGCGGCAGCTTCTCATAATAACGGTTTCTGAATATATAAATCACAAAATCAAGTATTATAAGAAGTAAAGCTATTATCAGACACAGCTTTCTAAGGGAACTGTAGTTTATACCCAGTCCCCCCTTCTGAGCACCAGAAAAAGACTTCAAAACAAATGTTCCATCAGATTCTCCCGGAGCAAATCTTACCACCAGCTTCTCATCTGCTATATCATATATTCCTGCATAATCATAGCTCTCATAAGCAGCCTTCTCTATATTTCCTGAAGGCCTCAGTCCCGGTACATTTCCTGCATCTATATATGTGCCCATCAGGATACTCTCGTCAGCAAGATAGTTAATGGCATCTGCCATAAATACAGGAAATTCTGCCATAAGAGGAAATTCGCTGTCTCTTATATCGAATCCCAGTACCACTTCTCTTATACCATCATGTTCGCCGTAATAACCTACTACTGCTTCATCTTCCGTTCCTTCATTTACCTTCATAAAAGGCACTGCCCACTCAGGAGTTTTGAGAACCTTCAGATTCGACGCACCAAAGCTGAAGTCGGATATACTTCCAAGTAAGCCCCCGGAAGATACATATATTACTCCGCCATCCAGCTTCTTATCGCTATCTGAGCCATATCCAAGCAGCATTCTGGAATACTGACCAAGTGCAAGCCGTGAGTCATCATAAATAGCAACTGCTTTCTTAGTCTCCCCGATATCTGTTTCTGATACAACCTTTATCAGATTCTCTCCTGTTGCTGCTTTAAATGCTTTTTCGACAAATACATTTCCTGCACCAACTAAGTAAGCATCGTATTCCTTTTTATCAGATATTGCTGCATAGGCAGTATTATCTGCATCAAGTCCATCTGTATAAGTAGTTTTCCCATCTACCACGAAGCTTGCCTGTGATATCTCGCCTCTTACATAATTTCCACTTATACTCTTATCTGTAAGAAGGATTGTTCCACTTCCGGACTGCTCCAAATCTATAGTTCTGACGTCCAAAAGATTGTTTTTTGCATCATAAACAGAAATATCAAAAACAGTTTTATGATTTCCAAAATAAGAATAGGTAACAGCTATATCATATAGTCCCTTACCACTCTTTTTCATGGACATCTGGGAAATCGAAACATTATCCGTCTCCTTACCATATACATAAATATCCATAGGATATCTCTGACTTATTTCTTCCAGATGGGAGGCTCCTTCGCCATCAGTAAATACATATATTTTATCCACATCTAACGACTGAATGAGTCCTTCTGCATCAGTAATAACTCCTGTGCTGTCGGTGCATTTCAGAGAAGACAGAAGCTTCTTCAGTCTGCTTTTATCCTTACTTGAATTGATAAGCAGCTTATTATCGGAGGAAGATGTAACAACAGATACATATCCTGAACTCATTTCTACGAAGTCTCTGGCATCCTTTATTGCTTCATCAAATCTGGTTACATTTTCTCCTGTCTTAAACTGCATACTTCCTGATGTATCTATAATAATAAGGGAAGCCTTATCTCTTGGTGCCATTCCCCTTTTTATGGACGGTGCCATTGCCGCAAGCATCAAAAAAAGAAGAGCTGCTATTTCAATAAACATAAGTATGTTCCTTATAAGCTTCTTAGAGAATGTCATGCTCTTCTCATTCTTTTGGGCATTTTTCCACAGCATAAGAGAGGGTATCACCATAGGTGTACCCTTGGGCTTCATCAGATATATAATTATGATAACCGGTATCCCTATCAGAAAAATCAGCGGGACCAAAGTACCAAATGTCATATAAAGTCAAATCTCCATATCAGTAATAAACTCATATAATGACGTAGGTGTCATATAACTCTGTAAATCGTCTGTCTGAGCGGTTCATCACTGGAACAAAGCTTATACACTGCCCCATACTTAATCGCTAAAGCGCTTATATCATTTATATATTTATCAAGGGCTGCCTTATATTCTTTAATTACACTTCTGTCCAGGGTAAGCTTCACATCCTTTGTTTCATCTTCACTGTCTATAAATCTAAAAGAGCCTGTTCGTTCCACCTCCAGCTCTTCTTTGGAAAGTATATGAATCAGTCTTACTTCCATCCTTCTGTAATTCATAAGTCTGAGTAGTTCCTCTTCCTCCATCAGAAAGCTTTCATCCATGAAGTCCGATATTATAAAGCTCATTCCACTTCCGCTTCTAATGGATTTTTTTAATGCATCCGTCAGACTGATTCTACCGTCAGGCGTTATATCTTCCAACCATTTCTGAAGCATCTTAACTCCCAGATTGCCATGCGGCACTTTAAGTGGTGCTGCCGGTCTCGCCAGATCTGTCACATATACACTGTCTCTGGCAGAAAGAGCGATATAACTTATTGCCTGTGTCAGCTCTGCCATAAGCGTACTCTTAAGACGGCTGCCAAACTGCATGGAACGGCTTGTATCAAGATATATATTTACGCGTCCTTCCCGTTCCTCCATATATTCCTTGATATACAGCTTATCCAGCCTGGCAAATGCATTCCAGTCCACATACCTCATATCATCACCGGGTATATACTCCCGATAGCCTGAGAACTCTGCAGAACGTCCCTTGGCATTTGACCTTCTGAAGCCCTCATTATAAAGACAGCTTCTTCGTATATTAAGTTTTACATTTCGAAGTGCTTCAAGCTCCTGAAGGTCTATTGTTTCCATGAGTATACCTACATATTTTTTATCACATCATCAGCACTTACATTATCCTGTATCGCATCAAAGCTGAGTATAATTCTGTGTCTAAGCACTGCCGGTGCCACGGCTTCTATATCTTCAAATGCAACATTCAGCCTTCCATCCATAAAGGCTCTCGC